>JAFGSU010000421.1 GCA_016934435.1 Candidatus Zhuqueibacterota bacterium
GTTAACAACAAACGTGATGCTGAATAATAAAATCCCTATAATAAACAGAACTTGATAATGTTGCGAATGCACCGGCGCCTCGCCCAGTTCGGCGGCAATAGTGGCGGTGAGGGTTCTAACCGGTTCCAGCACACTGCCGGGGATACGAATGGAATGGCCTGTGGCCATCAATACTGCCATGGTTTCGCCGACGGCTCGGCCCACGCCCAGGAGGGCGGCGGCCAGCAGTCCATTCTTCGCCGCCGGCAGCAGGACGCGGTAAATGAGCTGCCATCGAGTGCATCCCAGAGCCAGGCCCGCCTCGCGGTATGAATCGGGTACGGCCTTGAGAGCGTCCTCGCCGATGGATACGATAATGGGCACGCTCATCAGCGCCAGAATGATGCCGCCGTTGAGTACATTCAAACCGATGGGCGCGTTGAACAGCTGGATAATCAAAGAATTCATGATGGTCAGACCGATAAATCCCCATACTACCGAGGGAATGGCCGCTAACAATTCGACGACGACTTTAAAGGCTTCTTTGAGGCGCGGCGGACAAAATTCCGAAATAAAAATGGCGGCACCGATACCGAATGGCACGGCGATGAGCATGGCCAAAATAGTGACGCTGAAGGTTCCGGAAATCAAAGCAAGGGCACCGTAGCGCACATGGGTACGCGAAGTGGGATACCACTCCAGGGAAGTAAAGAATTCTTTTACATTAAAACCTTTGAAAAAATAATCGGCCCCTTCCCGAAATACAAAGAAAAAAATACCAAAAACGAAAAAAATAGCGCTGACGCCGCATAACCAGATAAAGCGCTCGATCAACCACTCCTTGATGACTTCTCGCGCTCCACGCTGCTGTTTCCTCATGGCCCCTCCGACGAAAGTGCGGCATTCGATTCATCCAGGGCCGTGAGCGGTACATACCCCGCTTTGCTGACCATGGCCTGGCCTTCGGACGATAAAATCCATTTGAGATAGGTTGCGATGGTTTCATTGGGTTTCCCCAGCGTATACATCATCAACGGTCGGGCAATGGGATAGGCGCCGTTCTGGGTGTTTTCAACTGTCGGTTCAAAGGCAGGTCTGCCCGTCTCTCTGGCAATCCGCATCATTTTTACTTTATCCGTAGCGTACCCCATACCGCTATAGCCGATGGCGCTGGGCGTGCGCGACACCAGCTCCACCACATCCTTTGAGCCGTGCATATCAATCGTACCAAGGCGGAAATCACATGTCTTACCCAGCACCGCCTCACGAAAATATTCATAAGTGCCGGAATTGGACTGTCGGCTAACCACGATGATCTCATCTCGAGCGCCTTTGGGCAGCTCCACACTTAGCTGCGACCAGGTCGTAAATTCGCCTTTTTCGCCGTAAATCTCGGCCAGTTGCGGGATGGAGATTTCATCCATGGGATTGTCTTTATGCACATAGATGGCCAGTGCATCAAATCCCACCAGGAATTCGACCGGATCCAGCCCGGTGTTCTTTATGGCTCTGGTAATTTCGTCCGCATGCATTTTACGGCTGCAATTGGCAATATCCACTGTGCCGTTGATCAAAGCGGCTATGCCGGTACCGGAACCGCCGCCGGACACTTCGACCGAAACGGAAGGATCGATGGCGCCATAGGCCTCGGCCCAGGCTTGCGCCAGATTGACGATGGTATCGGAACCGGTGTTCTGAATCACGGTACGATCGCCCGATTGCTCATCTCCCGGTGGACGGCCGTGCATACAGGACAGGATCAAAACCGTGATAAAACTAAAAATAAAAATTGCGATTTTTACGCTAATTTTTATAATCATTTCAATCCTTTTTTATATCGATCTTTTCCTGGCCGATGATCGCCTGCACCAGGTCATGAATATGTGTCTGCAACAGCTGCAGGGTCTCTCCATAGGCGTGATGAATTTCAGCCGAGACACCGGCTTTTTTGCAAGGATCGGGAATCGGCCAATCGAAAATAATAGCATCTTCGGTTTCCGGCGGCAGGGCTTTTCTTATTTCCTTCCCGAACGCGATGATGACATGTACGGTTTGAACCTGCCATTCCACCGATAAAGCTCTCGGGGCTTCCAGACTCAACGGTACTTGTTTATTCGACAAAAAATCGATCATGATCGGATCCAGGGCCGCAGCCGGCTCCAAGCCGGCGCTGCTAAAATGAACTTTCGCCGACCGCAACGACTGTCCGACGGCTTCCGCCATTCGGCTCAGACAGCTATTATCTTTATCCACGAACAGGACATATAACAAATCGCCATGCTTGTGTTTGGCAACCTCTCCGGTAGCCATATAAATACTTTCTTCACAGATATTTTTGGCTTCATCCGCCAGGCGTTCCAATCGTCGCGCAATCGTCATCAGCGGATTCACAGCCTCTATGACGATGTCGCCGTCATCCTGAAGTTTGAGCAATTGTTGATTAATTCGGCTGCGCAATCCATCCGCCTCATCCTCGATAACCATGAGATCTTTTGCGCTTTTTTCATCTCCGTTGATAAAGGCTTGTATGGAATCGTGAAACATCTTGATGGACAGGTCCGCCAGTTCCACATAGAGATCGAGCGGAGGCAGCGGTTCAATCGGGATGAGGCATAACACCTGACGGGCGATGCTCTCGGCGTAATCGCCGATGCGCTCCATTTCACGAATTATTTTGATGGTGGAATAGACGAAACGCAGATGGCGGGCGACCGGTTGCTGCCGGACGATGAATTCGATGCACAATCGGTCCAGTTCGGTCTCCAGCGCGTCGATGGTGCGATCGCGCAAAATGACCGTATGCGCCAGTTGTCGGTTTCTGGTAAGCAGCGCCTCTACGCTGTGGCGCATGGCACTCTCGTTCAACCTCGCCATTTCGAGGATGGTATTTTTGATACGATCAATGTCCTTTTGCAAAGACGCCTCGTAGTGGGAATCGGATTTGTCCACGTGAATAATCCTCTATGTTTTACAGATGGGCAAAAAATCTGTAATGATTAGTTTACTATTAATTTTGAAATAATCCAAGTTAAGAAATTGTTAAGAAATGCATCGTTACGATATTACGGCTTCCTTGTTGAATGGGTTCGCATAAACCTGTAATCAGTACTCTGTCATCGCAGCGCTGCTATTCAGGCTGCAATCTCGCCGCCCAGCCACCTCCCGGCGCTAACTCCATGCGCACCCGATAGCAGCAGCCGATTTCGCGCTCCACCCTGTTATAATCCTGCGCACATCGATCGGCGTTCCTGCCATCCTGGAAAATTTCCGCATGATAGGTTCTGTCGCCTAAAAATGTAAATTCCATCTCAAACGTGCGCGGCGCCCCGTCGGTCATAGCCGCCACAAACCA
>JAFGSU010000422.1 GCA_016934435.1 Candidatus Zhuqueibacterota bacterium
GGAACTTTTTTGCTGTATTCATGTTCATAGGGCTTGACCGCCTGCAGCACGTCGGACACCAGACTTTCCAGCGCATAATTCGGATCGAAAATCTGTTCTTTTTTAAAGCCAAGATGGCCGCCCGCCCTGGGTCCTTCCACCACCACGGCGTCGGGAATGCGGTTGTACTTTTTGCTCCAGTATTGAAAGATCAGGTTCGCCGCCCGTCCGGAGGAGACGATAGGCGCTATCTTGGTCGTTAAATAGCGCAGGCGATCTGCATTGAGGTTGTGCGACAGGGTCATGGGCAATCCAGCGCCCAAAAACAGGATGTCCGCCCCGGCCTCAATAGCCGCCTCAATCAGTTGCGCCGTGTCGGTCAGCGCCATCATCACATTTACGCCGATAATCCCGTCGCTTTTTTGCCTCGCCGCCAGAATATCCGCCTTGAGATGATCGACATTAGAGCCCTTTTTACGACCTCTGATCTGATGATCGAGCAAATCCAACCCCACGGAAGCGATAACCCCGATACCGCCTGCGTTGGCTACGGCAGATGCGAGACCGGACCGGGATACGGCAACGCCCATGCCCCCCTGAATAATCGGCATCGGAACAGTGAGATTACCGATTTCTAATATTGGCATTGAATGCATAGGTTAACTCCCTCTCCTGTATTAAACATAAAGTGGCGTTCCCCTGACGCCGATACATCATGATTCAAGGTTTCGTTCAAAAGGTCATATCCGCCCAACAGCAAATATCCGGATTATGGATAACGGTTAACAATAGCCAAATTCGGTGTTAATCCGCGAATTGAATGAAAGATATTCAACCCACAGGATTACTTAATTAAGCTGTAGGCATTGATTCGCTGCAATTGTTAATCTATCTGTTGCTTTTGACCATAAAATACTTTATCATAATATATCATCTTTTATGTAAGATGTTGTAAAAGAATTGTAAAACCTTAATTTGTGTTGGAAACCACGATTCCACCGATTTGGCGTTCACAGGGTAAAGCGTTCATCCTCCGGATGGCGCGTTATCCGATCGGATCGCCGGTCAACAGTGAATGCAGCAATGCCACTGAATCGGTGTTCACTTTGCGGGCGGCGTCAATGTTGTTTTCTTTTCTGGAATATGGAGTTCAGGGATTCAGCCCCGACCGCAAGTCATGGTTCCATGGATGAGAACGAACCGGTGGTTACACCGGAGGGACGCCTATGAAACGATCCCATTCCTTTTTCTATCAGGTTATCATTTTTATTGCAGCGCAATTGGCCTGGCTGTCGTTACTTTCATTGTGGATTTACTGGTATGTTACCAATTATATGATTTTCAGCCGGGCCGGGGACAGCATCGCCATGCCGGAGATGGCACGGAGCACGAATGTATTCGCCCTGGTCAGCGGCCTGGTGCTCATGGTGGCCATCTCAGTCGGTATGTGGCTGCTGTTTCGGCGTTTGAGTATCCAGTACCATTTGACGCAGCTATACGATAATTTTATCGCCAATGTCACCCACGAATTAAAGTCTCCTTTGGCTTCGATTCAACTTTATCTGGAGACGCTGCACAGGCATCGAATCGCTCGCAACAAACAGGACGAGTTCATCGTCACCATGCTAAAAGATACGGATCGGCTGAACAGATTGATCAATGCCATATTGGAAATTCCCGGTCTGCAGCATAAAACAATTGCTCATCACTTCGACGTTCAGGAAGTGGATACGGTCATGCGCCAGGTACTCAAGGATGCCATCGACCAGTTTCAACTACCGCCCAATACCGTGCACATTAAGGGAAAAGCCCCCTGTCACTGTGTTCTCGATGTCAACGCCATTCGCATCGTCGTCCATAACCTGGTGGACAATGCGAAAAAGTACAGCCCGAAAAAATTACAGCTGACGGTCAGGCTCGGTTGCGACGAAAAGAATGCCTTGATATCTTTTCAGGATCGCGGCATCGGTATCGAAGAGAAAGATCAGAAAAATATCTTTAAAAAGTTTTTTCGCATATATGACCGCCGGATTCCTTCTGTTAAAGGCACGGGTCTGGGTTTGTACTGGGTACATGAAATCATCAAATTTCACGGCGGCAGGATCACCCTGTTCAGTGAAGGCAGGGATAAGGGCTCAACGTTTACCATTACATTGCCGATCTATCGAACTCACAGGAAACGGTATGCCGAAAGGTTGATTAAACTGTCGCAAAAATATAAAGCCTCAAGGATGAAACATGAGAACGAAGAATCCTTACAAAGGCAGTAAAATATTGATCGTGGAGGATGAGGAATCCCTCGCCATGGGCATGGAATACAATCTTCAGCAGGAAGGTTATCGGGTTTCCCGGGCGTCGGACGGCCTGCAGGCGATGGATCGATTCAGCCAGGAAGATTATGATCTGATCATTCTCGATATTATGCTGCCGTTTCAGGATGGTTTTGAAGTAGCCGAAAAGATGCTGCGGCAAAATCCGCAGCTACCCATTTTGTTCCTGACGGCGCGGAAAGCGGCGCAGGATCGCATTAAGGGATTGAGCATCGGAGCCGACGACTATATGACCAAGCCGTTTCATCTGGAGGAACTGCTGCTGCGCATACGGGGTATGCTGAAACGCAAGGCCTGGTATGCGAAAAATGTGAGTTCAGGTGTGCTTCGGTTTGGCGACAATGAAATCAATTTTGAGAATTTGCAGTGCCGCGCCGGCAAGCGCACTTTTCAAATAACACCGCAGGAAGCGGCCATCCTGAAATATCTGATGGATCGTGAGGGGAAAATTGTATCGCGAAAGGAATTATTGCGGGATGTATGGCAGATGAGCGCCGAAGCGGAAACGCGCACCGTGGACAATTTCATCGTGCGGTTGCGAAGATATTTCGAAAAAAATCCGGGCAAACCCGTTTTCTTCCGCAGCGTCCGTGGCGCCGGATATATGTTCAACCGGAGTGAATGAGACCTTAACCGCGAAATAATAAAAGCCTTCCGGAGACTCACTTCCCACTGATGTGATGACTTCTCCGGAAGGCCTGACCATGGCGCGCTTCCATTTTACAGCGGTACGTCCAGTCCCATACTCAAAGACAGACTTTCAAAAAAGTTGGGCATGGACCTGTCAAAAGTGGCTTCCCCATTTTCCTCGAAGGAGCTCAATACGAGCGACGTAAGGGAAGACCGAACCCCTACCCTGAACCAATTTTCCCGGTCATTGA
>JAFGSU010000423.1 GCA_016934435.1 Candidatus Zhuqueibacterota bacterium
TAATTGAAAATTTTATAAGTATAATTTATTCATATGCCTTAACCTGTCCGTATGCAGGAAGACGGGATGTTTATCGACCTGTCGCCCTGTTTACAAAATGTGGATAACTTGTGGGTAAATAAGAATTAGATAAAATGAATCAAAGCATCACTAGATGTAGGTATGCCGTTTAAAATAAGTTGCAAGCCGTCCGAATGCGCTGTTGAGGGGCGGATTGATCGGTCAATTGCGTCACCGACAAACTGACGTACAAATCTGTGGACGCGGAATCGGTGCCCGGGATTATGTAGAATTTTGTTAATCCGATAACTGAACTGAAAATATGCCACCCACAGGGTTACCCAATTAACCTGCAGGCACCGAATCGGTGTTAAATATCAGTTGCTTTTAAAATATATTTTTGTTAAATATATATAATTTGGTAACGCTGGGGGAAAAGAGGGATGTTCGTACGTATACCATTTGTTAGGTGCTATGCAGGCTGCGGATTTGAACAATCTGATTTTATTTTTATTTTTTATTGTCCTGCTCATCGGAACGGCAGAGATTTTGCGCCGCTGGATGGGTGGTTCGCAGGAATTTTCGCGAAAATTCGTACATATGGCCACCGGCATTTTAGTTGCTCTGACTCCGTTCTTTTTTATTTCCAAGTGGCCGATGGTGATACTGGGCCTGCTGTTCGCCATCGTTGATTATGTTGCCATCAAGATGGGATGGCTGAAGGGTATGCATCACGGCCGGCGGCGGTCGTACGGTACGGTGTTTTATCCTGTGTCCTTTGTCATACTGGTGCTTTTACTATGGGATCAATATCGTTTAATTCTGGTTTGCGCCATGCTGATCATGGCATTAGCGGATGCCGCGGCAGCCATTGTCGGGGAGAATATTAAACATCCGACTGTTTTCCAAGTCGGCAGCGAGCAAAAATCTCTGCAAGGTTCCGCCGCCATGTTTGTCGTGAGTCTGATTATCGTGGCCGTGGCATTACTGGTGACCTCTACCGTCCCATCCGTTTTGCACATCGTGTGGATTGCGGCGGCAGTGGCGATATTCGCCACGGTCTGCGAAGCGGTTTCCTACCAGGGTTCCGACAATCTCACCGTTCCGTTGGGATGCGCCCTCATCATGCATTACCTGTTAACGCAGCCCGTCGCCGAAGGATGGGTCTTTACCATTGGCATGGGTCTGGCGATTTTGGTGGCGTTTGTATCGTATCGGGTTAAATTTCTTACGCCCGGTGGTGCAGTGGCAACGATGATTCTGGGCACGGTGGTATTCGGCATCGGTCGCTGGGCTTTCAGTATTCCTATTTTAACTTTTTTTGTACTCAGCAGTCTGCTTTCCAGAGTCGGTAAAAAGCGCAAGAAAAAATTTGCCGGTCTCATCGAAAAAAGTGGCGCGCGCGATTTATGGCAGGTGGCGGCCAATGGCGGATTGGCGGGGATGATGGTACTGCTGTGGTATTTTTTCGGGCATTCTTTCTGGTATTTGCTTTTTGCCGGTTCACTGGCATCGGTAACCGCCGATACCTGGGGAACGGAGATCGGCATGCTTTCTCGCAGCAAGCCCAGATTCATTTTGAATTTCAAACCGGTGCCGGCCGGCACTTCGGGCGGCATCTCTCTGCTGGGCACCTCCGGCGCCGCCGTGGGGGCTCTGATTCTGGCGGCGGTAAGTGTTATCTCCAGTCCACATCATTCCTCCAGAGTGCTGGGGTGGAAAGAATTTAGCATCATTTTTTTCGCCGGCCTCATTGCCAGTTTGTTCGACAGTTTCCTGGGCGCAACCGTTCAGGCGAAATATCGCTGTACCGTATGCGGCAAAGAGACGGAAAAGAAAATACATTGCCGTCACCCGGCGGCATTTGTTGAAGGATATCGCTGGATCAATAATGATGTGGTCAACGTGCTGGCTGCGCTGTTCGGCATCGGCCTGGCCTATGTGCTGTACACCGCCCTGTAAGCGACGTGCAGACGATAAGGATAACATATTGATGATTTTCAATAAACCGCGAGGGCGCAAGTCTGAAGCGTATTAAAGGAGGTTTCATGACAACTATAGTTGATGTTTTTGCACGAGAAATACTGGATTCACGCGGCAATCCGACGATTGAAGTGGATGTTGTTCTGGATGGCGGCGCCATTGGTCGCGCTGCGATTCCTTCCGGCGCTTCCACCGGCGAACATGAAGCGGTGGAATTGCGCGATGGCGAGGCCAACCGTTACCTGGGCAAAGGCGTGACCAAGGCGGTCGAGAATGTGAATGAAATAATAGCCGATGAGCTTATCGGCGAGGACGCCACCGAACAGGTCTTGATCGATAAAATTCTCATCGAACTGGATGGTACGCCGAACAAGGAAAAATTGGGCGCCAATGCCATGCTGGGCGTCTCACTGGCGGCGTGCAAGGCGGCAGCCGATGCTTTCGGACTGCCCCTTTATCAGTACATTGGCGGCACCAATGCCAAGGTGCTGCCCGTGCCGATGATGAATATATTAAACGGCGGCAAGCACGCCGATAACAACGTCGATTTGCAGGAGTTCATGGTGGTGCCGGCCGGGGCGGATCGTTTTGCCGAATCGCTTCGCATGGGCGTCGAGGTCTTTCATAGTCTAAAATCGGTATTGAAGAAAAAGGGATTGAATACTTCCGTCGGAGATGAAGGCGGTTTTGCGCCCGATTTGAAATCCAACGAAGAGGCTCTTCAGGTCATTATGGAAGCGATTGAAAAAGCCGGTTTCAAGGCGGGCGAACAGATATTCATCGCCCTGGACCCTGCCAGCAGTGAGTTTTTCGAAAAGAAAGATAGTCTCTATCATCTAAAGTCGGAAAAACGCAAGCTGACGCCGACCGAAATGGTCGATTATTATGCGGCGCTGGTGAATACATACCCCATCGTTTCCATAGAAGACGGTATGGCGGAAGACGATTGGGACGGCTGGAAAATCATGACCAACAAGCTGGGTAAAAAAATCCAGCTGGTCGGCGATGATCTCTTTGTGACCAATACCGAACGATTGAAGCGCGGCATCGATATGGGTGTATGTAATTCCATCCTGATAAAATTGAACCAAATAGGTACCCTCACCGAAACACTCGACGCCATTGAAATGGCGAAAACAGCCGCTTACACGGTGGTCGTATCCCATCGTTCGGGTGAGACGGAGGATACCACCATTGCGGATGTCGTAGTGGCGACCAATGCCGGCCAGATTAAAACGGGTTCCGCCTGTCGCACCGACCGCATCTGCAAGTATAATCAGTTGTTGCGAATCGAGGAAAATCTCGGCGAAATGGCGAAATTTGCCGGACTAACGGTTGTTAAAAAAAGATAGCGATGCTCTGCATATTTTTTTGACATGAAAACGGTGGGGTGATGGGATGATGCATAATAACTATCGGTACATCCGAAAACCGCGGCTCAGCGCCTGGGTGTGGCAGAAAATCAGTCAGTTCGATTGGAAGAAAAAGCGCTTCTGGCTGATAGGGAGCGTGATTTTTGTCTTAACATTTGTCGCGGGCCATTCAGGTTTTTACATGCAACTGCGGCTCTGGTACCAGGGCCGTACATTGCAAAATGCCATTGAACTGGAGCGAAAGAAAAAAATTTGGTTGCAGAACGAGGCTAAAAGCTTGAGAGACGACCTAACCAGGATCGAAAGAGAGGTGCGCCAGGAACACGGTATGGGCGATCCGGATGAGATTATCATCAAAATCCCCTAATCTGTTTCATTGCGGTATTGGCCTGAATAATGCGACCGATGATTATTCAGGGCAAAGGCAGGTATTAAAACGCGCCGCTTGCTGTTTGCCATTTTGCGGTTCATTTCAAAAAATGCCATGGCGTTGCAGGCGTACATGGCATTTTTTAATTCATATTGAATGCCTATTTGCAGGTCTTAAACGCCAAATATTTTGTCTGGATCGTTATCACATGCTTCGGTATTCCATCGATGTACGCCCAGGTTTCACCGTTCGCTAGTGATGTGCGAGGCTCGGCCGGGCCGAATGGAATTCGGTTTCGGCAAGAATTGAATACCTACGTCTGGCAAATGGACTTGCGACGTCAGTTTCAGTGGAGAGATAAATGGCAATTTATGGTGCGGGAACAGTTCAAGTCGTCCATGCTGCGCCTGAGCCCTAAAGAAGATAAATGGAAAGATGAACAGGATTTGACCGCCGCCCTGCATTACCGCTTGTTGCCCAAATTTAAACTGCAGAGCCTGATTCAGTCCATTGCATTTTTCGATAAACAATCCGGACTCAATAATGATATTCGCAGTCTGACTTTTGGGTTAGGCTTTAACTATGCGCCTAACCGTCATTTTAATATTAAGGGCAGTGCCGGACCTCGCTGGGAGATGCGTTTGAACCAAAACGACGCCGGACAATATTATGCTTTAGATGCCGTTGCAGATGCTATCGACTGGGGCGGGTATCGCAATCACGCCAATGTGATGCTGGCCATAGACGATTACGGACGCCGCACCAACCATGACGCCCAACTCCAGTATCGGGTCGGTAA
>JAFGSU010000424.1 GCA_016934435.1 Candidatus Zhuqueibacterota bacterium
AAGGATGCCACGCGACTTGTGAATCATGCCAGCGGCTGGAGCGAGCGCGGCCTCGGCGACGTTATCGATCGTCATGCCTATCCCGGACCGGCTTCGCCCGGGCCGGAAAAGGAGCGCGCCGCGGTGCTGGGTGAATTCGGCGGGTTGGGATTAAAAGTGTCCGGGCACATGTGGGCGGAGAAAAACTGGGGTTACCAGAACATGGCCGATTTCAATGATCTCAATCAACGGTATCAGCAATTGTGGGAAAAAGTGTGGGCATTGGAAGCGGATAGCCTCAGCGCTGCGGTGTACACCCAGACCACCGACGTAGAAACCGAAGCCAATGGCCTGATGACCTATGACCGCGCCGTCATTAAAATGGATACCAGCCGGGCGCTTCTCTGGCATCGGGCCGAAGTAAAGTAATACTTGCTCGTTGTGGTTATTATTGTATATTTATATTAAAGAAAAAGAAAGGAGATTACCATGAGTATTGCCAAAGTTAGCGAAATTATCTCGTCCTCACCCAAGAGCTTTCAAGATGCGATCGAAAAAGGTATCGAACGGGCCAATAAAACCCTCGAAAATGTCAGCGGCGCCTGGGTGAAAGATCAAAAAGTGGACGTCGTCGATGGAAAAATCGTTGCTTATCGCGTGGTCATGAAAGTTACTTTTGTGTTGAAGGAAACGATTAGCTGATTCAGCGAATTTGGTTTCACCTTTGAGAGGGAGTGTTGTAAAAAAAAGGATGTCATTGCGAATCCGCCGGAGGCGGATGAAGTAATCCCCGCCATAATGTGACTGATTTCTTGCGCTCATAGCGGGGATGGCCGCGCTCCACGGCATTAAGTCGCGAACGGCTTGCTCAGCGCCTCCGCTTGTAGTGACAGGGTGCGTTGTCATGTCCTCCGAATCAGGTGGCGATTTGGGATTGGCAGTAGGCGATAAGCAGTTAGCGGTCGGCAGGGGGAAGGTGGCGTTTATCCCGGCATCCGATTGTCATCCTTGTAAGGAAATTTTTGCTATAACGACAGTACTCTGGGGGGACATGTCCCATGCAAATTACATGGAGAAAAATATGAACATTCGTAAAGATTTTTTTCATCGAAACCTGTTCTTGATCGTGGTGAGTATCGCTTTTTTCTATCAAGGATGCACAAAGACCAATCAGCCGCCCCGGGCCGAGGTGATCGAAACCAGACTGGAAAAGCATGGCCATGTCCGCGTCGACCCCTACTATTGGCTAAAAGAGCGGGAAAATCCCAAGGTCATCGATTATCTACGAGCGGAAAACCAATACACCGATGTCATCATGGCGCCGACTAAAGCTCTTCAGGAAACCCTGTTCACTGAATTTAAGACAAGAATCAAACAAACAGACCTGTCTGTTCCTTATAAAATGGACGATTATTACTACTATACGCGCGTAGAGGGGGGCAAGGATTATCCCATCTACTGCCGTAAAAAGGGAACGCTGCAGGGCGAGGAACAGGTCATGCTCGATGCCAATGAGCGCGCTGCAGGTCACGGTTATTATTCCGTCGGTCAGTGGGCGATCAGTTCCAGCCAAAACCTAATGGCGTTTTCGGAGGATACGGTTGGCCGACGATTTTACGATATTCGCTTCAAAAATCTGAGCAGCGGAAAACTGCTCGATGATTGTATCCCACAGGTGACGGGCAACATGGCCTGGGCCAATGACAACAAAACGCTCTTTTACACACGCCAGGATCCCCATACGCTGAGATGGTATCAAATCTATCGCCACGTTCTCGGCACACCTGCATCAAAGGACGCGCTGGTATTTACCGAAAAAGACTCTACGTTTTCCTGCGGGGTACGTAAAAGCAAATCGAAACGATTCCTCTTCATTGCCAGTCACCAAACTCTGAGCAGTGAATATCAGATTATGGATGCCGATCAACCAGCCGGTGCGTTTAAACTGTTCACGCCGCGCCGGCGCGATCATCTATATGATATCGATCATTACGGCGATTATTTTTACATCGTCACCAACCACGAGGCCAAAAACTTTCGTTTGATGAAGACGCCGGTTAGCCGTACTGCGCAAAAATTCTGGCAGGAGGTGATTCCTCACCGCACCGATGTTTTGCTTGAAGGCATCGAGATTTTTAAAAACCAGCTGGTCGTAGTCGAACGTAAAAACGGATTAATTCAACTTTGCATCAAACCGTGGTCGGGTGATCCCATGCATTATATCGATTTTGAGGAACCGGCCTACGCGGCATATCCTACCAACAATTATGATTTTAACACGCCATTGCTGCGCTATAGTTATTCTTCCTTAACCACGCCGCATTCGATCTATGATTATGACATGGACTCCCGGCAGAAAGAGCTCTTAAAACGCGATGAAGTGCTGGGTGGATACGATCTCAACAATTATGTCAGCGAGCGGCATTATGCGAAGACACGCGACGGTGTTAAAGTCCCCATTTCCCTGGTTTACCGCAAGGGCATGACCAAAGACGGCTCCCATCCTCTGCTGCTGTACGGTTATGGATCATACGGTTACAGCATGGATGCCCGGTTCAATCCGTTTCGCGTCAGTTTGCTCGACCGAGGCTTTATCTACGCCATCGCCCATATTCGTGGCGGGCAGGAGATGGGACGGTGGTGGTATGAGGACGGCAAATTACTGAAGAAGAAAAATACCTTTACCGATTTCATCGATTGTGCCGACTATCTGGTGGCGCAAAACTACACCTCGCCGGAAAAGCTGTTTGCGCAGGGCGGCAGCGCCGGTGGCCTGTTGATGGGCGCGGTACTCAACATGCGCCCCGACCTTTTCAAAGGTGCTCTAGTCGCTGTCCCGTTTGTCGATGTACTCACCACCATGTTAGATGAGAGCATTCCCCTGACCACCTCTGAATTCGACGAATGGGGCAATCCGAATGTGAAGGAATATTATGATTATATCCTGTCCTATTCACCTTATGATAACCTCAAAGCCAGGGCTTATCCCAATATGCTGGTGCTCACCAGTCTGCACGACTCGCAGGTGCAATACTGGGAGCCCGCCAAATACGTGGCACGATTGCGGGCGTTGAAAACCGACGATAACCTGCTGCTACTTAAAACCGAGATGGAGGCGGGACACGGCGGCGTCTCCGGTCGCGATAAGCGGTATCGGGAGACGGCTTTTGACTATGCATTTATTTTAAAACTCGCGGGTATCGAAAAATAGCATATAGCGTTTGATGGATATAATGCCGGTTCCATTAAAACGGCCGTGTGGAAATGTAACCTTGCCGGAAGTTTTACCGCAAAATTTTATTATTGTGAGTCACGAGTTTACAAAAGTTTCCGGGAAGGTTCTGGGATGCATTTTTTATTTTTTGGCTAATCCCACGAGGTGGATTGAATAATATATAAACTTGCAATGAACATCTAACTGAAAGGACGCTTGATGAAAAAACCGGTCTTGCATAACCTGTGGATCATGATATTTTTACTTTTTTTATCGTTGCATTGCACCAAGGAGGATATCGGCATGAAAATCGACGTCAGAACATTTGGATCGCTGCAGCCTAACCAACCTGTGAACCTGTACATCCTGGAGAACGGCAAGGGTATGAAAGCCGAGATCATCAACTATGGCGGCATCGTAACGTCGCTGTACGTACCCGATAGAAACGGTCATGTCGCAGATGTGGTGTTGGGGTATGACGACCTCGATGACTATATCAAGGATTCGTCCTATTTTGGAGCAATCATCGGCCGCTATGGCAACCGCATCGCCAGAGGACGTTTCAGTCTGGATGGCGTCGATTATCAACTGGCGACCAATAACGGTCCCAACCATTTGCACGGCGGCGGCAAAGGATTCCATAAAGTGCTATGGATGGCGGAACCCCTTCGCGCCACAGATGCCGTCGGACTTGAATTGACTTATGTCAGCGAGGATGGGGAGGAAGGCTATCCCGGAAGGCTCAAGGCCATTGTCACCTATTGGTTGACCAGGGATAATGAACTCAAGATAGACTATTGGGCGCAGACCGACAAACCTACTATTGTTAATCTGACGCAGCACAGCTATTTCAATTTAGCCGGCCACGGTACCGGCGATATCCTCGGCCATGAACTGAAGTTGAACGCCGATCGCTTTACGCCGGTGGATGAAACCCTGATTCCAACCGGTGAACTGCGGTCGGTTAAGGATACACCGATGGATTTTACCCGGTTGACGGCCATTGGCGCGCGCATTAATGCGGATGATATGCAACTTGCGTACGGATTGGGGTACGATCATAACTGGGCGCTCAATCATGAGCCGGGCGAACCGGGACTGGCAGCCCGGGTGCATGAGCCCGGCAGCGGTCGGGTGATGGAGGTATACACCACTGAGCCGGGCATTCAGTTCTATAGCGGCAACTTTCTCGACGGCAGCAATGTCGGCAAAGAGGGCAAAGTCTATAATCATCGATATGGCTTTTGTCTGGAAGCGCAGCATTTTCCGGATTCGCCCAACCAACCGGAATTTCCTTCGGTAGTGCTGCGACCGGGCGAAACCTACCAGCAGAGGACTATTTACAGGTTTCTGTGAGATGCATGGCAGCCTTTTTTGAATGTAGAGGAAAATCGTAGAATTTTCGAGTATATCCACTGAATGATGGCATCGATCGACCTGTGTTAGTGATAGAGTATCGGCTTATGGCGGCTAAACTATTTCGTGCTTGGGTTCTCGATAAGATGGGCGAAAGTGGTGTAGGCGTGGTTTATAAAGTCGATGGCGTAAGACTAGACCGCCCGGTCGCTTACTATTTGCTTGCTCGTTTTACTTGCGATGCTCAGGCCAAAGCACGTATGAGAAAATTCAGGCACCTTTTGCTTTGCAGCGCGTTGATATTTGCGTCAACCACAAAATCGCTGCGACCAATAGCGGCCGCGTGTTCATTGTCATGGATGATTATGAGGAATGGACGCTGAGGGAGGTAGGGGCGTGGAATGCTAGAATCCCCCTAAGGGGATGTCCAAAAAGTAATAAAAAGATTAATGTTTTTGGGTTCCACCTTTCGGGTCAAATACACATAAATGCTATTAAAATAAAATATTACCCTCACCTTATCCCTCGCCCACAAGCGGACGAGAAAACTGGATTTTTACAATTTTTTATACTTTTTAGACACCCTCAACTACCCCTTCTAATCTTCTTTGAGAAAAGCGGGAGCAAGATTACAACTGCCGATTAACCCCGGGGAAATATATTAAGGTCTTTCTAGTCTATGGAGAAAAGGTCATGTTCGAGAAAATTGCCGATTTCGAGAAAGAGTGGCAGAGTGAAAGCGCTACCACCCTGAAAATGATGCGAGCCCTGACAGATGCGTCTTTGAAACAGAAGGTGACATCCGAAGGGCGGAGCCTGGGCCGTATGGCCTGGCACATCGTGCTGACGCTGGGGGAGATGGGGACGAAGGCGGGCTTGCCGGTGGAGTCGCCGCCGGAGGATGCGCCGGTGCCGTCGACAGCACAGGAGATCATTGATGTGTATGAAAAAGCGGCACGTTCTTTGCTGTCAAAAGTGAAGGAATTGTGGACCGATCGGACTCTGACCGAGGTGATCGAATTGTACGGCGAGTCATGGACGCGCGGATTCACCCTGTACGTTCTGATCAAGCATGAGATTCGCCATCGCGCCCAGATGACGGTATTGATGAGTCAAGCGGGGTTGGGTGTACCCGGAGTGTACGGCCCGTCTAAAGAGGAGTGGGCCGCCTACGGCGCACCGGCAGCGGAGTGAGGGGGATGGTAGAAGGATTAGACATAGTCAACCGGATTACAATTCTGGGAAGATCGACAACCGCAAATAGCAGAAAGAGGCTGTACCGGTTCATTCTAATGTGATAAAATGTATGACGAAATTCAATACAATAAGCCTTCTTTTTCCTTTGCTGGTCCTATCATTTATCGTGTTTTGCCATGGCCCGATTCATTTGGACAAGATTGACGAGGAAAATCTGCCCTATGGTTTTGAGATTAGGCGGGCGCAGCATGTCGGAATGGATAATTACAGTGAACCGGTGGATGTTGATGGAGATGGGGTTGATGAAATCATTTTCATCAACAAGCGGATTCATGAAGATGATACGCACTACCTGCGCCTAAAAAATTATGGAGACGATGAGACATGGTTCCAAAAAAATTGTCGTGGTTTTATTGTTTTTCATCGAATTTTGCCTGACCTCGATAAAGATGCCAAAAGAGAACTGGCCTTTTCGGAATGTATTGCGGATACCGCTTATCTTCATGTCATATCGGCAACTGGAAAAAATATAACCGAGTTCATCGCAGCAGTAAATCCGCTTACAAGTGAACAAAAATGGTATTGTGGGTGTGATATAGTCGGCATTATCGATGGGAATCGAGATGATCAACCGGATTTTTTGGTTGTCATGCAAACCAACTATGCCTATCAACCGCGAGGAATTTTCCTCTATGATATTTTTAATGAGAAAATATTATGGGAACATTATACAGGATTCGTACCGAATACCGTTCACCTTATAGACCTGAATGGCGACGGTGCTCGTGAGATCCTCATGGGCGCCTCCGCGCCGGCCAACGGTGTGGGCAGGTTTGTAAACGGTACAGACGACGCCACCGTCTATATTACCGTCCTCGATTCCCTGGGTAATTTACGGTATCGTCATCGTTTTCGCGATGACTATAACATCCTGTGGCTTCATCCGCGTGATACAGATGGCGACGGCCGGACTGAAATCTATTTCATCGCCTGCAGTATGCGGGCACAAGAACATCAGAAGGACATATTCGGACAATGGGATTACATACGGAACGAACTTGTTATTCTAACAGAATTCGATCGACCCACTTCTCCACACATAGCGTTTATTGATGCCGAAGGTGATGAACAGGAAGAAGTTCTATTTCACTCGATGGATGGATTGTTTGAGATTCGACATATTGATATGAATTTATTCTCTTCACGAATGATTCCTGAATTTCGTGCTTGCGGGATTCGCATCCATAATTTAAATGAAGATAGTGCGGATGAATTTGTCACCTGGGGAATGCATAAAAATAATAATTATCTTTGCCTGTTTGATCGCAACCTAAAGTTAAAGGCGATGCTTCGTTCGGACTTTAGCTCTTTCATGGGTGAACCGTTTCCGCTGCATTGTGGAAGCAACCAACCATTGGATCTACTTTTTCAGTCGGGAGAAACGCTTTACACGCTGCGGTTGCGCAAACAGCTGGCCGCCTATCTGCCGTTGCCGCTAAATTGGTTACTTGTCATTACGATGTTGCTGATGCTAACTACGGTGGTGGCCGTCCTGCGCAGATCGCAGATCATTCACCGAACGGCCGGATTTGAAGCCCTGCGCGAGGTGTTCAACAGCCTGCGCGAAAGCATCGTCATACTGGATCAGAACGGCCGCGTGATTCAATTCAATCGGGAGATTATTCATTTGGGGCTGCCTCACGGCGAGGAAGGATTGCAGATGTCATATAAGACTTTTTTTGAACGGGCCGGCTTGTGTGAAATAGTCGCGCTCATCGATCGCTCCTACCGTGAACGGCAACCATTGCTCAGTCAGGAACTGGTCTTGATGGAAAACGGCAAGCCGATGAACCTGCTGGTCTATGTGGCCCTGTTCCCTATGGGCGGCATTCAGCCCCTCGGCCGCATCGTCCTGCTGCGCAGCATCACCGAGGTAGTGGAGCACGAGCGCGCCCTGGCCTGGGCCGGTATGGCGCACCGCCTGGCGCACGAATTGAAAACACCCCTCGCTACTGTGCGTCTATCGACACAACAGATCGAATCAGAGATGGAAAAGCATCCCGATGTGGCACAACGAACACAAAAATATCTGCAGCATATCTTGCATCAGGTGGAGCGATTGCGCAAGACGTCGCAGGACTTTTTAAAGTTTGCCAGCGTCGAAAATACTACATTAGAACCCGTTGATATGAAGGGTTTGATTGAAGATTGTCTGCTGGCATTGCAGATCAAGATGGGTCCGCCTATTATAATAGAAACAGATTTTGCGGCAGGATTGCCCAAGATCGCACTCGATCGCGACCAGATGTTCATCGCCCTTAAGAATATTCTCGACAACAGTCTCAACGCCATGCCCGACGGCGGCACGTTGACCATCCATGCGGAAATAGTACAAATAGCGCAAAATCATAAAGAGAGAAACTCAATGCAGATCGAAATTTCGGATACCGGTTACGGCATCGCTCGCGAAAATCTTAAAAAGATCTTTCAACCCTTTTTTAGCAGCTCAGAAGGCGGCACCGGCCTGGGCCTGGTGATCGCGCAAAAGATCATCAAAGATCATCGTGGCGACATCGGCATCCGCAGCACCGAGGGCAAAGGGACTAAGGTGACGATCCTTCTGCCAACTCATTGAGACCCTGTCAGGATTTCAATGGGACAATCCCGCCGCCATGCACGGTTAACTCTGCCAGGGTTGCATGTACTCTAATAAACAGCCGAAATAAATCGAACCATTACCGGAAGTACTGCCATGCAATTACCGAAAAAAATTCTGATTGTCGACGATGACGAATCTCTATCCGACGTTCTGCGCGATATTCTGACCGAACAGGGATATGAGGTGCGCTGGGCGGCCAACGGCTGGCAGGCCCTGCAAATCCTCGGCCAATGGAATCCGGATTTGGCGCTGCTGGACCTGAAACTGCCCGGCATGAACGGCATTGAGCTTTTAAAAAAACTACAAAATACGCATCCGTTAGCCAGTGCGGTGATGATCTCCGGCCACGGCACCATCCCGCAGGCTATCGAGGCGACCAGACTCGGCGCCTACGACTGGCTGGAAAAACCGCTGGAAAAAGAACGCGTGTTGCTGACGGTCAAAAACGCCCTGATGCAACAGCAACTGCTGATGGAGAAAACCTACAAGATCGATGAAACGTTGAACAGATTCGGCATGATCGGCATCGATTCGACCATGCAGGATGTATTCAAGTTGATCGAGCGCGTCACGGCAACCGATGCCACCATGCTCATCTGCGGCGAAAACGGAACCGGCAAAGAACTGGTGGCCCGGGCGCTGTACCGTAACAGCCGACGGGCGCAGGCTGCCTTTGTGCATCTCAACTGCGCAGCCATTCCGGATACGTTGATCGAGAGCGAATTGTTCGGTCACGTCA
>JAFGSU010000425.1 GCA_016934435.1 Candidatus Zhuqueibacterota bacterium
AGCGCCGGTTACCAAAGCTATTTTGTTCTTCATATCTTTCGCTCCAAGCAAACGGCAATCACCCGATCAATCGAATGCAGCTATTCTGGATTCGATGTAAATAATCGACCAATTGCCCGGTTTCCTCATCGGTCAAATCCTGTAATATCCTCTCCTCAGAGGCTTCGATCACACCCCAAAGTTGTCCCAACAACTCGTCGCCCCGGCCGGTCAACGTCAAGACCGTTTCGTTCTCATCCTGCATGTATTGGATGTAATTTCCATCCAGCAGCGGCTGTATCAACAGCCGGAACGCCTCGCCAAACGTCGCCGTATCCTTGTTTGCCTGGTCCTCGGTCATCACGCCATCGCATTTCAGGACCATTAGAAAGATAATCTGCGTGCTGTTGAACGGCGAAATCCGGCCTAGTTCGGCATCCAGCGCCATCTGGATGAGCTTGCCGGCGACGTTCACTTCGCGCCCCAGGGTGGTCCGTATCTTTTTTGTCAACATGGCTATCACCAATTTATATTTCAATTCGTACAGGCTAATTCCGGTTGCCACACCCACATTCAGCGATTCCACTCTATCGCTCATGGGAATCCGGACGACCAGGTCGGCCCGGTCCAGGATCTCTTGCGAGACGCCCTCGGTTTCATTTCCAACCACCAGGGCCAGCGGCTTTTTTTCCAGCCGGATCAAGGACTGCACCGCGGGCGCGTGCGGGCTGGCAGCAACGACCTGATAATTTCTTTCCTTCAGATAATCAACCGCCATGGGACCGGACTCGAACCGCAAGGCTCGCACTTTAAAGACCTTGCCCCGCGAGGCCTTGATGGCGCGGCGGTAATACAGGTCGCACTCGTCGCCGGAAAGCAGGATATCCCGGACGCCAAATCCACGGGCGGTACGGACGATGGTACCGATATTGCCGTGGTCCTGAACGTTATCCAGCAGCAGGACGAAATCACCCAATGGTGCGGATTCCCTGTCCACGGATGGCAGTTGAACTATGCCAGCAGCAGGAATTAGATAGGATGAATTGGTAACTTTTTTCAAAATCCCGGACGAGACCGTATACATGGGAATCTGTTGGGCATCCAGCGCCTCGAGTAGCGCCCGATCGATTTCCCTATCGTAAAGCAAGACGTGTTCGATGGAGAGTCCGGCCTCCAAGGCCCAGTTGATGGCCTCTGCACCTTCCAGCAGGCATTTATTTTGTTCGCGCCGGCCGGCGAGGGTGGACAGCGCGCGGGCGGCGATAATGATGGGGTCTTTTATGGAGGTGATGGGTGATGGGTTCATCGATTTTTTTTCTCGTCGTTTCCGGCGGTGTCATGGGCGTGAGAATCAACTGCCTGAAGGCTCGACTCCGCGGCCTGGTGCTTCATCAGCCCGATAATTTTATCGTTAAGTACGAAAAAAGACGCGATCCATACCCCGGTATTCTGGCGCCCTATTTGCCGGAGTCAGTATCGGTGATAGCGGATAACTGTCATATGCCGAGCATACCGCCATCAATGACCAGTAGAAGATGATAAACCAATCGAGCGCCAGTTGGATGGTGATATAGCTCTACCTTCTGCTTATCGGCCGGGGTCTAGACAATATGGTCACAAAAATCATCTGGAGTCAGGAAGCGTACATAGAGAAGGCATTATTATACGAAAGTGTGAAAACGGACGATAAAGGAACTAATATCTTAATTGGACCAATCCATCTTATAGCAATCTTGTCATTTACACTCGAAAATTTATTACTGTAATTGATTTATAGACAACAGGCATCACCAAATAAATCTACACTCCATGTATTTTCTGGATGTAGTATTTTTTTTCTTAGCCTTATATGACCCCATCTTGTATGAACACTAACTACTTTTTTTGTCATCGCCTTAACTTCGTCTCGAATAACTCGATCTCTAAACTTTGCAGGCTTTGGTTTATTAGGAGCGGTGATATATGCATTGGTGGTTAAATGATTAATCCGATCAACATCTTCAGGTGTCGGTAAGCTATGTCTGCCTAGATTAAAAGGACTGAGTAACGCATATGGATTAGGTAATAATAAATCTACCCATACCCTATCTACATGTGCATTTTCTGAACCATGATGAGGAATTTTAAATACTCCTGACTTTCCATTCACAACTCTTGAAGAATTGAGTACTGCAGACCATCCTGTAGTTGGATCATTTGTTTTCTCAAGATCAGAACCTAGAATAATCCTAATATCCTCCACTTCAATCAAAAGTGCTACTGAAGCTTGATTTTTTGATGGCGAAGCTATCCTTCGGAAATCCTCAAACCTTTCTCGATTTTGAGTTTCAATTGCCAACCATGACTGAAGAATCGCTTCATTAGAAGGAGACAATGAATATATCTTTGCAAAAACTTTTTTTCTATCCAGAAAAAAAGATTCTGAATATAATATTTTATCTTCCACTGCCCATATCGGGGACTTGAACCTTGCACCTTCAACTTTTCGTTTTTTCAAGCTATCAAATAAGTTTGATAGTTCATCTATTCCTGTGAAATCAGCGACTGGTGCCTCTGTATACTCTGTCACCATTTGGAGGAATTCACCTGAACCCACAGCTCCTGACATTATAAAGTCTGCATGCTTGCATTCATCAAATATTAAACTAATACCTTCATGATGATCATCATGCCAATGAGTAAGAACAACTGTTTTAACCGCAGATTC
This sequence comes from Candidatus Zhuqueibacterota bacterium, assembly GCA_016934435.1. Taxonomy (GTDB): domain Bacteria; phylum Zhuqueibacterota; class Zhuqueibacteria; order Residuimicrobiales; family Residuimicrobiaceae; genus JAFGSU01. Next base: position 2,687 of record JAFGSU010000425.1, read on the forward strand.
TGGGTCAATCCCTAACTGTTTTAAATAATTCAAAGAAGCTGGTTTTTTCAATGACGGTTCAAGACACGAATCTACAAGTATCCAATTCCCATTACCTAGATGAAGTGCAATAGCTTCACCATATCCAGGACCAAAAATTGATACTTCAATTTCGTCTATTTGCGGAGGTATTGACGCACTATCCAACGTCTAGCAATTTCTTCAATTGTTCCGTTTTTTCTTGGATTCGTGATTGATCAACCCATATTTTTATTGGATCACGACGAAACCTCAAGTATGAAATGCGGCTTCTACCATCAGGTTTGTCAAGATAACCAATGCTCCAATAAAAAACAGCCCCAGGCCTGATAAATTTATGATCCTCTGGTTGAATCTCTTCAATATAAATCTCTGCATCTAAAGATTCACCACTAGCTTTTATAGGTTCTAATCGTGCGCTAAATGTATCATCAAAAACTTGATCAACATATCCGATCCATTTTTGTATCGCTCTAAACCTCTCTCTATTTTTAGCAACTTGTGGATGAATCAATTTCGATGGCGCTCGTTTTTTATTGAAAAAAACATCTTCTGATGAGCCATTTATTGAGCTTGAGCTTGTTTTGTTTGAAAAATCAAGATTCG
>JAFGSU010000426.1 GCA_016934435.1 Candidatus Zhuqueibacterota bacterium
CGACCAGGCTGCGGATGTCGAATCTTTCACTGGTGGATAGATGATTGCGCAAAAAGGATATATCGGCGGTAAATCGCCCCGTAATGATGAATATTTTAACGCGTGATTTCAGGACATCCAGATAAATGGTTTTTTTGTTATTTGCCGGGCTCCATTCGCCCTGCTTTGCGTCAATTTCAGCAATCAGTTTCACCCGGCCGGCCTGCCGGGCAATGTACTGAAAGGTCACATTTGTATCCATGGGGCTGGTCATTAAATTGAGCGCCAGAGCATCCCATTCACCCGCTTCGTCTCTGAGACGAACGCGGGTGTGGGTGTTTTGAAAGCCCTTGTTGCGCACGGTGACGCGGATGGGTACGGACTCGTTGACAAAGGCAAAGGCGTTGGCTGTCACCTCACTGATGGCCAAGTCCGGTTGGGATTCGGGTGTGCCGATGCCGACGACGAAAAGAGGTGTGTTCAATTCACCGGCATATCGAACCGGATTGCCGCCCCGCGTATAATTACCGTCGGTCAGCAAAACGATGCCCGCCAGGTTCTCTTCCCGCAACTGGCCGGTTATTTCACTCAGGCTGCCGGATATATCGCTGACATCGCCGGAAAAGCCAAGCGAATCCAGTTCGCTGTTCTGCAATTCAACCGAGCTTTCGCTAAAACCAAAATATTTGAGTTGAATTTGATTATTTAGGTACTGCGACAGGTCCTCTGTTATCAATCTATGGATTTGAGCCGGCCGGTCGCCGGATGCGTCGCGCACATTCATGCTGGCCGATTGATCGATGGCGACGGCAAGCAGCGGCGGGATTTGTTCCTCTTGCTGCCATTGCACTGTGGTTTGGAACAGAGATATGAGGAGGATCATCAACGCCAGAGCCCTTGCGCCGGTCAGGAACGAATGTACAAACCGTGAAACAACGGGATTGGTCCGGCGATAAATGAACAGGGTAAAAGCGACGAGCAAAATTACCAGAAGCAGCAGATATCCTGATTTTCCGATCAGGAACAGATGAAAATTGGATAAGAAAAGAAGCATGTGAAGTAATGCGAGCCTAATTATGAATTATGCCTGAAATCTATGTTTATTACGATCCTGAACGAGCGGTCAATCATCCCCAAATTCGGTGTTGATCCGCGAACTGAACTGAAGATATGCCGCCCACAGGGATGCCTGATTTACCTGTAGGCACTGAATCGGTGTCATCCCAACATGAGGGGTGTGGCGCTTAAGTGTTCTATTGTTATCCAACCTCAATCATCGCTTATTTGTTCCCATCATAGCGACAGGTTGGGCATGGCATCCAGGGATAAAGACGAGACCTGGCCGCGGAGCAAACGCATCCGGCCGGCGCGTGCGATCATGGCGGCGTTATCGGTGCATAATTCCGGCGCCGGCATGGATAGGGTAATATCATGCCGGCGGCACGTCTGTTGAAATGCCGTGCGCAACGGTGTGTTGCGCACGACGCCTCCGGCGAGCACCAGGTGGCGGCAGTTAAAACGCCTCAGAGCCCGCAGGCTTTTTTCGATCAGGACGTCCACGACGGCCTGTTGAAATCCGGCGGCGATATGAGGCGTTTGTTGCTCAGCGACCTCTGGATTCAGGTTTTGCACATGGTATAATACCGCTGTTTTCAATCCACTGAAACTAAAATCGAGACTATCGCTTTCCATCAGGGCTCTGGGAAACGAAATTGCTGAAGGATTCCCTCCCTTGGCCGATTGTTCGACGCGCGGGCCACCCGGATATCCCAGCCCCAATATTTTTGCCACTTTGTCAAAAGCTTCCCCTGCGGCATCGTCGATGGTGCGGCCGACAATTTTATATTGCAACGGTTTTTTCACGTGAACGAGTAATGTATGGCCACCCGAGGCAACGAGGCAGATATAGGGGTGGCAAGCCGTGTCCGAAGTTTCTGCCGTTGCCAGGATATGTCCCTCGATATGATTGATGCCGATCCAGGGTTTTTTCAAGGCCAGGGCTATTCCTTTGCACACGGATAATCCAACCAGCAGGGAGCCGGCCAGGCCCGGACCCCGGGTTACGGCCAGGGCTTCGATGTCGGTCAGCGCTCTCTGGGCTTCCTGCAAAGCGGCGCCAATGACGGTTAGCAGCTGCCGCATGTGCGCCCGCGAGGCAAATTCGGGTACAACCCCGCCGTATTTCTGGTGTACATCCTGTGTGGTGATGATATTGGATAGTATGCCGGTGCCGTCGACCAGGGCTGCGCTGGTCTCGTCGCAGGAGGTTTCGATACCGAGTACCAACATTACATTTTTTCCAGCACTACTTTAAAGCGCTTGGGTTCGATGTCTCGATAGCGCACCCAGGGAACCGGCTTGATATAGGCGGGGAAATCGGGCGTCTTCTGCTCCTGATAGCGCCGATAATCGATATAGGCGATGATGTCTTTTCCGGTGAGATTCGCCACGATTTGAACGCCCCCTTCCGCGATAAGGCTGAGTTGCGCGGGAATAACGATGGCGCGCATTCCGGCCGGCAGATTGGTGACATTAATGGGAATATTAAGAATTCTCTTCTCCATCAATTTCTGAACGTCGGCCTGTATGGTTATCGTCGGTGGATCCAGGATGATTCTTTGATTTTTTAGCGGTTGCACCAGATGCACCTGTCTGGTGAGGGGTTTTACCAGTTCCTGCCATACGATGACTTCCGTCTGTACCGAATCGATTTTTTTGATCAACGATTGACCTCCGCGGATGGTCACTTTATCCGGGGACAAAGATATTTCGCCGACCACCGTGTAACCGGGGGCGGGCTTGATCAGCAGATTATTTTTTACCGGACAGGTGCGGCTCTCAATGGGCTCGATCTGGAGGATAATCTCGGCTGGATCGATGATTTGAAGAACCGTTAGATTTTTTGCGCTGCCGATTAGCAAAACATCATCGGTGGAAGGATAGATCGTCTTTTGCCCGGGTTCACAGTCCAGGGTGAATTCCATCTTGCCTTCGCTGAAGATGATCAAAGCCAGGAGCGCTAAACCCTGACCGCGCACCTTGATTTTTGCCTCAGACGGAAGCTCACTGGTGATAGATAGGTGTTGGGGCAGGGTCGGCATATCGATGGGAATGGTTACTTCGTAATCGAATGTACCATTTGAGATGACTAAAAACCAGATGATGATGGCGACACCGCTCGCAGCGATGTGTGTCCGATATCGCTGCCACAGATGCCTCCATCTAATATTGAGATTCAGATTTCTAATGTTCATGTCGGCGTATTATCCAGGTATAAAAAGGGTGACGTCAGCGCTCTGAGTCACCCAGAACCGGTTTTGGTGCCATGTCCCGATGTCGATCCGCTATTTCAACGACTCTTTAATCTCTTTGCCGCGGCTTATTTCGCCGTTGTCGATGCGGATATTGAATCCGCATTC
>JAFGSU010000427.1 GCA_016934435.1 Candidatus Zhuqueibacterota bacterium
ACCGATTCGGTGTCTACAAGTTAATTAAGTAACCCTGTGGGTGGCACATTTTCAGTTCAGTTCGCGGATTAACACCGAATCTGGGTCCTTCTTACATTCAGCGTAAGAAATTGAATACCCTGCAATTAACAGCAGCCTAATTGCTGTCTGATTATTTTTTTTTCTTCTCAAAAAAATGAGAGGCCTGATTCAAGTAGCCAGATTGCTCAGGTTAGTTCGTTTCAGTCTCCTCTCTCTGAACGACAAATCCATCGTCCGCATCGTCGCGCTGCATGGTTTTGAGTGCCCGGAACATATAGCGCAAATCGCGCAGCCCGCCGAGGGAAAACCACACCACCACGATCAAGGCGGCGATGGCGTTGATCCAGACGTAGGTATACCAGAACTTCATCCAGGCGGCATCGCTGATGGAGCCGGTCAGGCTGAGGACGGTGCCGATGATGAACACGGCGGTCCAGATGAAGGTCCACACATAGGTGGCGATATAGATGAATTTATCTCCGCGGGTGAACTCTTTACCCATGCCTAACAGTTTCCATCCGCGCTGCGGAGCGGCGGTGATTATTTTCATCTCCTCGGCCACCAGATACTTGCCGCGATGCAGCAGTTTGTCCATGTTGAAGCGACGGCGCTTTACAAGCAGCGATATCAGGATATACGTCAAGCTGGAAGCGGCCATGGCGATGCCCCAGAACAGCTGTCCGTTGATAATAAAGTCGGGGATGATCTGATGCAGGATGATGCCGCCTACGGCGATGGTTGAGCCGGTGATCATGGCGGTCCACGCCGCCGCGGTTGTGCCGCGCTTCCAGTACAATCCGCCGATGATCACCGCGCCGGAGCCGCCGGCAAAAATGGCGCCGGTAATGGCGAAGAACAGGAAAATATATTCACTCTGCCGGAACAGCAAACTGAAGCAAAAGATGAAACCCGTCACCGTGATGATAGCCCAGCGCAGGGCGCGGATATGCTGTCGCGGCTTGAACGCCGCTTTCCGCCACGGCATGACGATGTCCTGAATGAGAATGCTGCCCCAGGAATGCAAGTAGGTCGTATGGTTGCTGATAAAGGCCGCCAGGATCACGGCGGTAAAGGCGCCCATCAATCCTTTCGGCAGCAGGTGGGTCAGCACCAGCGGCACGGTCAGCTGGCTCTGAATGGGTTTGGATGTCACTTCGCCGAGGGCTGTTTGCACCTGTCCGGCTATCTGGCTGAATTGTGTGTGATGCATGATGGTGAAGGCGACCACCGGGATGAAGAGCAGAAACGTGGTTTGTGGAATCATCCGCCAGTTGCCCAGGACCGAGCCCATCTTGGCTTCGTGCGCGCTTTTGGCCGAGGTGTTGTAGCCCTGGGTTCCCTGCCACGACATGGTGTTGTAGATGACGCCGATGATGCCAATAAAAAAATACCAAAAGTTGAAATCCTCCACCTGGCTGGTCTTGAAGGGATTGATCAAAGAGGCGTTCTCCGGCGCCGCGGATACGCCTTCCAACAGGATTTTCCAATCGAACTGCAGCAGAAAAATAGCTAAAATGGCAAAAAAGACCAGATTAACGAACACGCCCTGAAAGAAATCGGTGAGGATGACGGCGATTTGTCCGCCGGCGAAGACGAAATAGAGTGACAGCGCCAGCAGAACGATCATCAGCAGCGGAAAGGTGGCGAATTCCATACCGGCGACATGAAACTGATGCGGCAGTCCGCAGAAATAGACAAAGAAGCGGGCACCCACGGCCGGAAAGATGCCGAAATTGATGATGCCGGAGAGGAACGACAGGGTGCCGGCGAAGATGCGGAACCTGCGACTGTAGCGCACCTCGAAGAATTGCGCCAACGTCAGCGAGCGCGTCTGGCGGAAGCGATAGAGCACCCAGCCGGACACGGTGATGATCAGCACCACCACGGCGGTAGTGAATCCCCACCAGATGAGCGAGAACCCGGAGACGTAATACATCTCGAAATAGCCGACGATGGTGATGGCGCCGAGGCCGGCCATGCCCTGGGCGACGCTGATGAGGTAGCGACCGGCGGTACGACCGGCGGCCAAAAAATCGGCGACGCTGCGCATATAATTTCGGCTCAGCTGCACACAGCCGATGAGCGCGGCTAACAGGGCGATGACGATACTCCAGTCGTACCAGGTCAGGTTCAAAGGCACGTTCCTCATCTGTTCAATAGTCTGCGAAATAAATCAACCCGGTTTTTTTCCTTAATGAAAAAACTATTCAAAGATAAGCATATTTTTTTTACATGCAAGTGAAAAAATGGGGTGGGCTACACATAATCACAATGAAAATAAAATGTTCCTCTCTCCCGCAAGCGGACGAAGGGACTGGAATTTTCAGATTTTACAAACTTTATCAACAACCTCCTTGCCAACGCGATGGGATGCCGTATCAGCGCACATAGATTTTGGCATTGGCGGTAAATCCGGCGACGTCTGTGGATGTTTGATCGGCAAAGACCTCGACTTTAAGCCGTCGGGGCTGAACCAGCTGCACGGCGACGACATCATGGCTGGCGGCGTGGGTGGTCTGGTACTTGACAAAGCCGCTGGCCTGGGTCACGGTCGCCGGGTCCGGCGCATTGTAGTATACCGGACAGCAAAAGGGCGCCGCACTCCAACCGCCGCCGCAGGCGATAACAATTTTCCGTGGATCCCACATGTCGTAGACGAACGCGATCTGAGCTTCGGCATAGAGATAACTCGATGCCTCCCAGGAGACCGGTGTGCCTTCGAGAAACCAGTTACCCACCAGGGCGCCGTCGATGTCGTAATCAATCTTGCCGCCGCGCGGCTCGACCGTCCGGGTGTTCCTGGCCAGCAGCGCTTCCCTGACATCTTTGGCGAAATAGAGGTAGGCATCACCGCAATGCAGCGTATACTCGTGATATCGGCCGGGAACGACAAAGTATCGGGTGGTATCCCAATCGACCACGCCGAAGTCAAGGTAATCACTGGCCCAGCCAATCGAATCACCCGCGGCAACTTTAACGCCCACCCGCACATGGCCGTAAGGATTCTCGATATGGTCGAGGTAGGAATAGAACGTCTCGGAATGTTTGAACTGGATTCTATAATCGTCATAACCGGCGTTATAGTACATATCGTCGATCGTCCCGGCGGCATGAGCTCTCACCAGATAGGGGCCCTGGTCGTGGAGGTAAAATCCCATGTGGTTGCTCGGAAAGGTGTGGCCGGGCGGATTGAGGTTGCCTAACGGCGTCGAGAGAAAGATGGCATCGTACGTCACCGGCGAGACCTCGAACTCTACCGGGCCTCTCGGGCCGGTGATGGGTTTGTCGTCGTCGCAAGAAACAACCAAAAGTATGGCAATGATGGCCGAGATGATGGTTCGCATTTTTATCTCCTTTCGGGGTCTTCTCTGCCGAAAAATAGGCAATCACAAGAGGAAAATCAAGAAAATTGCGTACACCATATGGGGAAAAATTTTAAGCCTCCGGATTTCACGGCATCAGGAAAATTAATACGAATCAACCGATCAATCGCCGAATATTTACAAGTGCATTTCTTGATTATTTTCTTGCTATTCTGATAATTATTGCTTAAGATTAAGAAAATTGGCAGTGCATTCATACGGATAATGTGAAAGGATGGACTGGAAAGGCGTAATAAAAGTAGGCAGTGTACTTGTATTACGCTTTTTTTTTACTTTTTCACAACCTTCCGCTTGAGACGCTCGGCGCCATGCTCTCGAAATGAACTTTGATCACACCAACTCTCCCCGGGAACGACCAGTTGCCATAGAACCCAGAGCGGCGAAATTCCATCGAACCGAGGTTATCCATTAAGTGCTTAAAAATTAATTTCATTGGAGGCGCATCATGTTTATTACCCGGAGGCGGTATCAGGGTCTCGCTGCAATGATCTGCATGCTTACTCTTTCACTGGTTCATACGGGTCCTTTTGCAGCGCGGCTGGATTCGGACAGAGTCGAAATGCACAGCATCAAGCAGACCTCGATTAAGAAGCAATTGCCGTTTTCAATGGCCAAAGCAGGATTGATGCCCGAGCAATATCCACTCACAAACCGGAATGGGTTGGTGACCATCATGTCCGAGGACTTTGAAGGG
>JAFGSU010000428.1 GCA_016934435.1 Candidatus Zhuqueibacterota bacterium
CCGTTGGACCGGGAGGTGATTCATACGCTGCCGCAAGAATTTGTCGTGGACGATCAGGGCGGCATCCGTGATCCGGTCGGGATGACCGGCGTTCGCCTGGAAGCCGAGGTGCATATCGTCACCGGCGCCATTGCTTCGGCGCAGAATATTTATCGCTGCATCGAAAAAGCCGGTTATGGAACGGCGGATTTGGTGCTCGAACCTTTAGCGTCGAGTTATTCCGTTTTGACCGACGATGAGAAAAATTTGGGTGTCATACTGGCTGATATCGGCGGCGGCACCTGTGATATCGCCATGTTCTATGAGGGTTGCATTCGCCACACCTCCGTGGTAGCCCTGGGCGGTCGTAACGTTACCAACGACCTGGCTATCATGCTGCGTACGCCCATCGAGTCGGCGGAACGGCTGAAAATCGAACATGGGTGTGTGCTTCATTCTCAGGGCGACAAGGATATCATGGTCGAAGTGCCGGGTGTTAATGGTCGGCCTTCGCGGCGCATTTCCAAGGGACTGCTGGTGGACATCATTCAACCGAGGATGGTGGAAATTCTCACGCTGGCTTATGAGGAAGTCAAAAAATCGGAATACTTTCATATGATGACCACAGGGCTGGTGCTCACCGGCGGCGCATCGCAATGCCCGGGCACCCTGGAACTGGCAGAGGAAATTTTTAACATGCCAGTAAAATTGGGCAAACCTTCTGGTTTTTCCGGCATGGTCTCCGAAGCGGGCAATCCACAATCCTCTACCGGTGTGGGCCTGATCATGTACGCTCTTAATAGCCCGGATGAAGAAAATTTCAACCGAAATACATTTGATTTGTGGGATAAGATCGTGGACCGCTTGAAAGGTGTGTTCCGAAAGCGACCAAGGCGCACTAAATAACGAATCGTCAAGTCTTAAAAAAGGGGATAATGGCAAAATGACGTTACTACAGCATAGCTGGGCAATCATTAAGGCATCCCTTGAAGCGGCTCTGGCAAATACGTCCAATGTGATTGTATTTTGCATCTGTTTCTTTGCCATGGTCATAATTTGGTTTTTGCCGGTGCTCAGCGCCCTGAAAAAAATAATCCGGCGGACAAGGGATAGGTCCGAAGGAAAAAGTGAATCATTAAAAGGAGTGGGATATGAACCTGACGTTCGATTTCGATGAATCACAGCCGAACGGCGCCAGACTCAAGGTTGTTGGCGTCGGTGGCGCAGGCTGCAACGCCGTCAGCCGCATGATTGCGGAGGGGCTTTTAGGGGTGGGATTTATCGCCATCAATACCGATGAGCAAGCCCTGGATTACTGCAGTGCGCCGGTGAAAATAAGAATTGGTACCAAGACCACCCAGGGGCTCGGCGCCGGCGCAGACCCCCAGAAAGGCTTGCGCGCCATTGAAGAGGACCGCAATGCTGTTTACGATGCGCTGGCGGATGCGGATATGGTGTTTGTAACCGCGGGAATGGGCGGCGGTACCGGTACCGGTGCTGCGCCGATTGTGGCCCAGATCGCCCGTGACATTGGCGCGCTCACCGTAGGGATCGTCACCAAACCGTTCCTTTTCGAAGGTCCCAAACGCATGCAGCGCGCGGATGAAGGCACTCGAGCCCTGAAGGACAATATCGATACCCTCATCGTGGTGCCCAACCAGCGGCTCTTAACCATCGTACCCGAGGATACACCGTTGGACCGCGCTTTCCGCTATGCGGACGAAATCCTCTTCAGCGCCACCAAGGGTATTTCCGATCTCATCACCGTGCCGGGTCTGGTCAACCTCGATTTCGCCGATGTGCGCGCCGTCATGGCGGAAATGGGTGATGCGCTCATGGGCTCCGGCGTCGGTCGAGGCGAAAACCGCGCTAAAATTGCCGCGGAAATGGCCATTCATAGTCCGCTGTTAGAAGATGTCAGTATCTCCGGCGCCCTGGGTCTATTGGTCAATATTACCGGCGGTCCTGGTATGACGCTCAATGAAGTGAATACGGCAACCACCATCATTTTCGAGGAGGCAGGTCCGCGCGCCAATACTATTTTCGGCGCTGTGATCGATAAGAATCTGGATGATGAATTACGCATCACTGTTATCGCCACAGGACTCTCCAACACTTTTGGACGACGCATGGCCCTTAATTCCTGGCCGGCCATGCAAATGCCCAAGGGGAACCAGCTGGAGAAAGAAATCCCGGCCATAAACCGCCTGGATGAAATCAATGACCATGTCTCCAAGGAAGCGAACTATAATATCTTTGCCAACAAGATGCAGCAGCGTCCGGAGAGCCCGGCTTTCAGGGCGACCTGGAAAAGTGAGGAAAAGCCGAGCGAGACTAAAAAGCCGCAGCAGGAGACCGTAAAACCAGCGTCCAGGCAGCCGGCCCAGGACTCTAAAATGCAGGAAGTAACGGTGAACGACAACGGCCACGATAACGGGTTTGATGAAAACGATTTCGAGATTCCCGCCTGCCGCCGTAAACGCTGGAGTCTGCTTTAATCTGCGGATGGACATGGCATGATAGCCGGTGTCGTTCAGCAATGGAAGCTCCAGGCAAAGCGCCGTCTGAATCCCTGATCGCACCGGACACCATGAAATCGGCAGTAAATAGAAATATTTAAATACGGCTTTGTTCATGCGCGATATCTATCGGGACTTTCGTAAATATTCGCAGTCTTTGCTCTCGTCCGAACAGAGCCGCAGAACCATAACCATTTCCGGTCCCACTCCACTGGCGCTCGTCTATCCCAATAGTTACGCGACCGGTATGTCGAGTCTGGGCTTTCAAACGGTGTACCGATTGTTGAACGAGCAGCCCCTGTTCCATTGTGAACGGGTTTTCGTATACGAGAACCCGTTCGCTTTTTATCCGTATACTCTGGAAGGACAAAAATCCCTACGTAATTATCGCATCATCGCTTTTTCCAATAGCTACGAACTGGATTACCCCAACGTCCTCAAGTTGTTGCGCGCAGCGGGTATACCGCTATTGGCGCAGGACCGAACTGAATTGGATCCTTTGATCATCATGGGTGGTGTGACTGCTTTTTACAATCCGAGTGTGCTGGCGCCCGTAGCCGATGTGATGTTCATCGGTGAGGCTGAACCGCTCGTTCCCGTTTTCAATGAAATTTACCGGCAGCATTTGCACCAGGGCGGCAGCAAGGATGCGCTGCTGTTGCAGCTGGCGCAAATGCCCGGATTTTATCTGCCGCAAATACACGGCCTGTCGCCGGTAGATAAAAAAATTGAACGCCGGTATTGGCCTATCGAATCGGCCGAACCTGCAACATCGTGCTGCATAAGCAAACATATGCATATGCATATGTTCTTGGTGGAGGTGGGACGCGGATGCGGCCGCGGTTGCCGCTTTTGTACAGCAGGCCACGTTTACCGTCCACACCGTTATTGGCCGATCGATGCCATATTGAACGCCGTTGCCTCCCATGCCGGGCCCGGCGACCGGGTTGGACTGGTAGGGGCGGCATTATCCGATTTCAAAGGTCTGGATCAATTATGCGGCAAACTACTGACGCAAGGGCATACCATCGGACTATCCTCCCTGCGCGCCGATCGCATCACACCTGCTCTCCTGCGTGCGCTGGCCCATAGTGATATAAGTAGCGTAACCATCGCTCCGGAAGCCGGAAGCGAAGCGCTGCGCCGTCTGTTGCATAAAAACCTCAGTGATGAAGATATCATGTTTTCCGTCGATTTAATCGCGCGTTCGCACATATCCAGTTTAAAATTGTATTTTATGATCGGTCTGCCTTCTGAAAAGGATACAGATCTGGATGCCATCGCAGCGCTGATACGAAAAACGGCGGATGTCTTTCTGCGTGGAAGTGGAAAACGGGAGTTGCGCGTCAGCATCAACACTTTTGTGCCCAAACCCTGGACGCCATTCCAATGGGCCGCCATGGCGACGGAAAAGGAAATCAAATTAAAACGAAAATATTTATACCGGGCGCTGCAATCTATCCCGGGATTGATTATCTCGCGAAAAAGCGCACGCGACGAGTTGTTGCAGGCAATCCTCTCTATCGGCGGGCCGGAGGTCGGATTGGACCTGGTGCAGCGCATCCGACAGCAGCGCGACTGGTCGCGGTTATATGCCGATTGGAGCGATTGGCTTTATGCAGAAAAAACACAACATCAGGTTTTTCCGTGGGATTTCATCGATTGCGGAATCGATAAAAAGCGATTATATAATAACTGGCGGGCGGCAAAAGGGGATAGGGGATAAGGGAGCAGGGGATGAACTGTGTGGGCTATTGGTTACGATGACCATTGCGTAAATTCTGTGTGATTAAAATTCAGACCATTGTAACACACGATTCAGGAGACTGTATGGGTGATTTTTTCAGTGTACATTGCAAGCGGGTGAACCTGTACTTTAAGAGGATGGTTTTTCCCCGTGCAAACCGACTCTTCTTGATTTTATTGTTCGCGTCGGTTTTCTATTTTTATTGTACGCGAATCCCTGGCTATGGCATTGCCCATCGCGTTATCCTCATTGGCGCCGATGGTGTGACGGCCGAGGGCATGGAAAAAGCCGGCATGATGAACCTGAAGCGAATCATGAGTGAGGGCGCCTATACCATGGCCGCCTTTGGCATCGAGTCGTCGCAAAAAGCCCCCATCTGGGCAACCATCCTGTGCGGCGCCGGGCCGGAACAGCACAGCGTTGATTCCAACGACTGGACCATTACCCAGCGAAGCTTTGAGCCGACCGACATGGATTATGACGGTTATTTCCCCAATATCATCTACCTCGTTCACGAAAGGAAGCGGAGGGGCCGATGTGGCATTTTCTATGATTGGCCCGGATTGATCAATCTGGTGAATCTTTATTATTTGAACGCCTATGAACCGACAACAAGCATGGATGTAACCCTAAAAAAAGCGATGCCGTTCATCCTGCAGGAAGAGCCGGTATTCGCCTTTCTCTATTTAGGACATGCGGACGAGATGAGAATCACCTATGGCGCTCAATCGCCGCAGTATATCGATGCCCTGAAACAGGTTGATGCAAAACTGGGTGTACTGATGAATGAACTGCGCACGAATAATATAAACGATTATACGCATATTTTGATCGTCTCCGGACATGGCGGTACGGTCCTCCATCGGGATGGTAAATCCTCACCGGAACTTGTTTATCCCTGGATAGCCTGGGGAAGCGGGATACGCCAAAACCACCGGATTCAATCCGAGGTTCATCTATATGATACCGCCGCCACCATCGCGCATTTATTCGGCCTGCAGCAACCGCCAAGCTGGATCGGCCGGCCGGTGAATGAAATATTTAAATCGAAATAAGCGCTCTGTTTATGAAACCCAAATTCGGTGTTCATCCGCGAACTGAAAATGTGCCTCCCGGCAGGGTTACTTAATTAACCTCATTCAATTTTTATCCTTTCAGTTTATGGAAAAATTTATTATTTTGCAGGGACATGTAAACTAAAAACAGGGAATGCCATGAAATCGGTTTCTTTTTTTGTTATAATAATGATTTTCCCTTTTACCCTGCGGGCGCAACAGACTGTTGCGGATTGGGAGAACCCGGCTGTGTTTGATATCAACAGGGAAAAACCCCATGCTACCTTTGTGCCCTACCCCGATGGCGCATCCACTCTTGAGGATAACAAAAAATCCTCCCCACTTTATCAAAACCTCAACGGCATCTGGAAGTTTTACTGGATCGAAAAGCCGGCG
>JAFGSU010000429.1 GCA_016934435.1 Candidatus Zhuqueibacterota bacterium
AATCCAACCAAGTTTTGTGATTATAGCAAGATATATTATAAACATGCGAGTCAAACCGAATATAATCATTATGCAACAACAATAAACCAGATCCTGGATCCTGTGGCTGCAATCTCCCAACCATTTGGAAATCCAACCCCTGAACTGCTACATGGATTCTATGATATAAAACTGGAACTGTACAATACCAACACGGACTATCTGGCAGCAACCTATGACGAGAAGACCGATCAGTCATTAAATGATCAAAAATTTGAATGCTCAGATGAAGATGGATCATCATCGTCAAATGTCTGCCTGACGCTTAATCTGATTCAGGGTTGGAATATGTTTTCCTTGAACGTGATCCCCGAAAATCCAAAAATTGCGACGGTTCTGGCATTGATCTCCAGTAAGGTAACAATCGCTAAATCCGGCGACGGCAGGACATGGATTCCAACGTACGGGATCAACGATAATGGAGAGATTGAGTCTAACCGGGGATACCAGTTACATATGAAAGAACCGGTAACGCTTGAAATCTGCGGTGTGCCATTCGAACCGTCCACAGCTATACCACTGCCAGAGGGCTGGAGCTTGATCGGTTATCCGCCCCGCACGGCCATGAGCGCCGTTACTGCACTGGCGAGCATTCAGAACCAGCTGCGCGTGGCTAAAAACAACGATGGTCAAACCTACATCCCGGCTTACGGCATCGACCTTATCGATCAGATGCAGCCGGGACAGGGATACCAGGTTTATCTGAAAGCTGCGGCGGAGCTGGTGTATCCGGCAGGTGAGGTTAGGTGAAGTGTGGTAACTGTATGGTGTTTTATAATGCTTTGTTAAAAAGGTCTTTAATACTTCACCCTTATAGCGAGATGGCGATTAACATAATAGAGAAAGGCCGGGATAAAAAAGCAGCAAGGGATATCGCATATCAAAACTCCTGGTCAAAATATTTGAGCTATTTAAGCGGTCCTATTAAAAGCTATTCACGGTTCGCCCACCAGGGGCGCGGTTTCCAGGCTGACGCGTTTGTGCTGTTCTCCGAGATGACGAAGCTCATACGCCAGAAACAAAGCGGTTAGCACGGATGAAAGAAAATCCGCAAGTGGCGTTGCGGCCCAGACACCATCAAGCCCCCATAAATAGGGCAGCAAGATCACCGCGGGAATAAGAAACAGCACCTGGCGAGACAGGCTCAGCAGCATCGCATGCCTGGGTTTGCCAACCGCCTGAAAATAATTGGCGCTGACCACCTGAAAGCCGATCAGCGGCATCATCATGAAAAAAATGCGCATGGCGCGCGGGCCCATCTGCATAAGGATTGAATCATCCTTGCTGAATAGATGCATCAGGGGCATAGGAAGGAACTGGGTGACGATAAATCCGATGATGACCACAGTACTGGCGGCTGTAATGGCGAGTTTCAAGGTCTTGCGCACACGATCATACTTTTTCGCCCCATAATTGTAACCGATAATGGGTTGTGCACCCTGGTTGAGGCCGAAAATCGGCATGAGTATCAACATGGCGATGCTGTATAAAATGCCCATGGTTGAAATGGCGACATCGCCTCCATAACGCTGCAATTGATTGTTTAAGATGGCATTGATTACGCTGGCGACCAGATGCATGGTAAAGGGCGGTGAACCTACAGCCATGATGCGCAGCACCAGCGATTTTTGCAAACGCAGGTTGTGCCAATGCAGCTTGAGCAGGCTGCCTCTGCCGAGAAAATAGGAAAGCACCCACATGGAAGAGGCCATTTGCGACAAAACGGTAGCAATGGCAGCGCCGCGTACGCCCATATTCAATCCGAAAATGAATAAAGGATCCAGGATCAAATTTAATCCCGCGCCAATCAGCATGGTTTTCATTGCCGTCTTCGGATTGCCTTCCCCTCGGATGAAATTATTCATGCCAAATCCCATGGTCTGAAAAACTGTTCCCAACAGGATCACCTGCAAATAATCCACAGCATGGGGCATGATGGTGTCACTGGCGCCAAACAGACGCAAGAGTGGCCGCATCCAGGTCAGACCCAGAACCGGCATCACGATTGCAATGATGAGGAACAGCACAACGGCATTGCCCATGACCTTTTCCGCTTCATCCTTGCGTTGTTCGCCGAGCCGGATGGAGATCAGTGCATTAGCGCCAAGTCCGATGAGCATGCCGAAAGCCATCTGAATGAGCATGAGGGGAAATCCCACTGTGACACCTGCAATCCCGAGCGGCCCCACGCCCTGACCGATGAATATGCGATCCACTATGTTATAGAGGGACTGTACCATCATGCCGACAATGGCAGGAATGGAAAATTTGATCAATAATTTCCGAATGGGCTGCTGACCCATTTCAGCTGAACGTCGCATATTATCTCCAAAATAACGTAATTTTAAAGATACATAAACCTGGCGATTCAAGCAAGTAAAAGATATGATCGGTGGCTGTTATGAAAATAAATTCCATTATCAATGCATTTCTGAAAATGAATGAAAGAATGGACGACGTTCTATCTATTTCAAGTATGTTGGCAAAACAGTACTTCTGATCAGTTACCAAAAACAGGCCATCAACAAGACCGATTCTGAGAAAATCTATACATTGGAATTGCCGGGCAAGCTGCGCCGGATGCTATCGGCTTCTGTAGACGTCTTTGCTTTGGTCGATGTCCGCAGGGATAAGAAAGCCAAGCTGCGCCGCTGCATGTTTTTCCAGCCCTATGATCAGATGGACGCCGGTTGCCGGAACTGGCCGTCAAGGATAGAGTTCTCTTTCTATCACATGTACACCATCGGCAGGACGTGGCTGCAGGGAGAGCTCGGCAAGGTCAAGCTGATGCGGCTTTGGCTTCAAGAAGAAAACGTTTCTGCACCTCTTCCGCCTGACTGAGAGGCGGAGGCAGAAATTTGAGGGCGACAAAGTGGTCCAGTATGGTATCTTTGGCTTTGTAGACCGTGCCCATGCCGCCGCTACCCAGCTTTTCACTGATTTTATATTGATGAATGATTTTGCCTATCATGATATGCATTATACTTTTATATCCAATCGGAATGATTTCCCTAACGGCAAAATATTTACACCAAGTAATATTAGTGAAGTTATCGTAAGTGTAGCGAGTTACTATAGTGCTTCTGGCTACGATTCGGTCTGAAAATTCCGAATTGAGGAAATAATCCGTTTGTTAAAATAAAAACGAAAAAGAGCTTGCATTTTTATGACCGGAGCAATACATTACCATTGATACTAACCCGTACTTAAATATCTCTCAAACAGATCAGTCCGGTTTTCCCCAGTAGAACGTCATTGAAATTATCAATTTCACACTGTTCTTTTCTATTTTCGTCAAGAACAAGACTTCCAATCCAATATTGAGCTCAGTCTGAGCGTTGGAGGCGGTTATGAAAAATGTGTTCTTTATTTTATCAGTCCTGGTTCTAATAGTATCCACCTCAGGAATTCCCCAATCCTTTTCTATCAGGGATGCTTGGTGGTATTCCAGGCATGATACAGATTGTGACGGATACTACAGTCCCAGTATTCTTTCAGTGGACGTTGATGTCGATGTCGAAACGACCTTTCAAGTGAGGACCATTGCCAGATTTTTTAATCCGGCAGGACTTTTAATCGGCAGCGAATCAATAGATCATTCGATACATAGTATTTCCCCGGCTGATTCTGCCCATATACCGGTCGGCAATCGTTTCCCACATGGGGAATATGTAATAATCATCACGGTTGAAGTATCCGGCGTGGTAAAGGCGAATCGTGGTCCGGCTCAGGATCCCGATCTTGATTGGCAAAAATTAGAAATGGGAAGTGAAAATAATGAGCATCCTTATCCCCGTATAGACCTGGTAACCTGGTCTGATGAGCTTGATCCGGACCATGATGGGTATGTCATGCAGAAAAACATCAACATCACCGTTTCTGCAACCGGCCCCATGCCCTGTCCCAGCTACGGTTGCTATTTTTCCATATTAACCTATCAAGGCTGCTACGGTTATCAGGAATGTTGCCCGATTATCTATAGCCACAATCCTACTGTTAATTGGTCTCATCTCGTGGGACCAAGACCACCTGAAAATACGCACTGCGACCTTATCACATTTGGTGAATATGATTTTGAAATATCCTGCAGACTCACATTTGATGGGGGTGTTACAAGCGAGAGTTGTTGGAACTGGTTTGGGCATCCCGAAGTAATGGGAAATCATAAATTTGAAACCGAGGAACAAAACAACATCCCCATTGAATGTAATCATATAGATTGGGCCGATCCCCCCAGCCAGGTTGATCAGGATGGGGATGGATACAGGGCTAAGGATATACTTTATATCAATACAGGCAGTTGGAGCGACTGTTATTACAAAGTCTATTATAAACTGGCGAATCAAACAGAATATACTTATTATGCAAAAACAAAAAGCCATATTTTGGATCCTGAGGCCACGATTTCCCAACCATTTGGAAATCCTAATCTTGAACTGCCACATGGACTCTATGATTTAAAACTGGAACTGTACAATACCAATACGGATCATTTAGTAGCAACCTATGACGAGAAAACGGATCCGCCATTAAATGATCAAAAATTTGAACGCTCGGATGAAGATGAATCATCATCGTCAAATGTCTGCCTGACGCTTAATCTGATTCAGGGCTGGAATATGTTTTCCTTGAACGTGATCCCCGAGAATCCAAACATTGCGACGGTTCTGGCATCGATCTCCAGCAAGGTAACCATCGCTAAATCCGGCGACGGCAAGACGTGGATTCCAAAGTATGGGATCAACGATATTGGAGAGATCAAGACTGGTCAGGGCTATCAGTTATATATGAAAGAAGCCGCTACGGTTGAAATCTGCGGCATGGAGATCGAACCCTCTACGGCTATACCGTTGCCGGCGGGCTGGAGTCTGATCAGCTATCTGCCCCGCACGGCCATGAGCGCCGCTACTGCACTGGCGAGCATTCAGGACCAGCTGCTCGTGGCTAAAAACAACGATGGTCAAACCTACATTCCGGCTTACGGCATCAACCTTATCGATCAGATGCAGCCGGGACAGGGATATCAGGTGTATCTGAAAGATGCGGCGGAGCTGGTGTATCCGGCAGGTGCAGTTAGGTGAAGAGAAAATAGTAAAGATTTGGACACGCGGGATTGATAGTAGCCATAAATGAAATAGTAAATTCCTCTTTCTAAGGTGAGGAGTGTTTATTTATGTACACTCCTTCTGGTTTTTATCGTAATTGTCAATACATCATTCACCATGTTTTTTTGCATCATTTACAATGAAGTAATCGTAGGAATCATTCATCATTGGAATGCAAATCCTGTCAACTAAATGAATTGAGGAGGATTGGAAAAATGGAACGAATACTCAGAATCTTCACAGGATGGATATTTATATGTATCTTGCAGACAGCGTTTTCTGCCTATGCAACGACATTTTATGTCAGTAAAAGCGGTGCGGATGAATCTGGAAGAGACGGTTCAGCCAGTGAACCATGGCTGACGATAGGCTATGCTGTCGGACGCGCAGAAGTGGGGACCGGAGATGTAATCGAAGTGGGAGATGGTGTATATGAGGAGAACATCCCAATCTATAAATCGATCATCCTGCAAGGTGCAACCGCTCCCAGTCCACCCAGTATTGTCGGCGCTGTACTTGGCGGACCGGGAGCTTCGGGTGGCCATTTTGATTTGCGGGCCAATAATATTACCGTTGATGGATTTACTTTTGACGAACAACCTTCCCCTGGAATCGGTGTGGTCAATAGCACCAGCGGTCATACCATTACGAACAATTATTTTTACAAACGTGGTCGGGGTATTTTTTTTGGTGATGGCAGCGGAGCATGCACCGTCACCAACAATACCATTGACCAGAGCCGAGAGTGCGGGCTGTTTATTGGCGACACGGGCGGACATACCATACAGGGCAATACGATTTCAAACAGCGGAGATCATGCCATTGATATCCGGAACAGCGTGACCATGACAGTCACAATCAGTAACGGCAACCAGATTACGGGAAGTACCAATAATGGTATTAATCTTTCCGGGCCAGCCACTGTAGACGGCAACACCATTACAGGAAACGGTGCCAATGGTATCTCGATCAATGGGGATGCGACCGATGTAACGGTCAGCAATAATACGCAAATAAGCAGCAATGGTGAACATGGTGTCCGGATTGGAGGTTCAACCACACTGCAGGGTAACACCATTCAGTCCAACAGCAGTTGCGGAGTCTTCATAGACGGTCAGGCTATAATGCGGGGCAATACCATTGAAAACAACACAGATAGTGGTGTTAAGATCGCTAGTCCTTCTTCAATCGATCTAGGTCAGGACAACGATGCAGAGGCGGGGAATAATATTATCAGAAACAATACTAACTGGAATGTTGTAAATATGACCGAATACGCCGTATCAGCCTATCGAAATTATTGGGGTATGACGGATGCGTCCGCGATTGATGCCACCATAGAGGATGACGATGAAGATAGTTACAGAGGGGCTGTGAATTTCAATCCGTTTCTAACCGAAGAACCCTCAGCAGTGGATCTCCCGGTGGGAGAACAAAAACCGGAATTCACCCGGATCATCCAGGCATATCCCAATCCTTTTAATCCCGAAACCAGAATTCAATATACACTGGCTGAGAATGCCAACGTCACCTTGAGAGTAATGGATGTAACGGGACGGACTGTCCAAACCATCATTCAGAACCAACAACAGCTTGCCGGCGGCTACTCCGTACACTGGAACGGCAAGGATGATTCCGGGTGCATGGCATCCAGCGGAACTTATCTACTGGTTTTGAAAGCGGGAGACATATACAAGACACAGAAGGTGATGTTGGTGAGATAAGATTGGTTTCGGGGAACTTTATTAAAGTGAATAAAATGCTATTGCTCAAATAGAAACAATTTTTGATGTTTCCTTTCCAGGCCGGGAATTTGCTTGTTTTGGCACAAATAAGCTGAAAAGGGAATGATTGTTCCAGAGTTCATGCTTGTCACTATTCATGTCTATTTTTTTATCTGATACAATCAAAATAACCGGTAAAAACTTCCCATTGAAAAATATTCATAACCAGATAGCAAAATAAATTGATTTGAAAGAACAAAATCATTAAGCTATGGGTGGTACACTTTCTGTTTTCACATTACCGCGGCCACTGCAAAGCCGTACGGTTATGTTTATATTATGATTTCCCTAACGTTGCCATCGCACCGATCAGCCACGATCCATTTTTTACTGATATATCAGATATTACATGAAATGTCAATCACTCTCAAGAGGAGGTGGATCTGATGAAAACAATAAAAATTATGTTATTGTTATTAATAATAATTGGTTCCTGGTCGTCGATAATTTTTTCTCAAGAAAATCATCAACTTGGGAAATACAAAATTATCATCAACAATGATGGTGCGATGACGATAGTAGAGCAACCCATAGATTCAATACTCAATAAAAATGCTAATGTACCCTTTAGAGTCGAATCACAGACATCAGATCCACTTCCTAATTTGGTCCCCTTTGAAGGGGCTCAACCTCCGAATTCCTTTTCTTATGATGAAGGAACACGTAGAGTACAAATTAGTATGAACATTCGCAATATGGGAGCCGTGAAATCCGAGAATGCTATAGTTGGCTGGTTTTTAACTCGAGACGGAGAATCAACAGAAGAGTATCGCTATTGTCTTGGAATTGATTATATTCCTCCACTTGAACCTTTTGCCCCTCCAACTTATGATTACTTTACAGCTGTATGCGATGTAGTCAATGATCTTGTTTTTGTGGTTCCTCCGGGTATTTATTATTTTGCCTATTTCATCGACTATTTGAACGTCATCATTGAATCCAATGAGAGAGATAACTATGGGTATTGGCGTGATCCAGCTCTCATCGTTAAACCTAATTTGATTCTTACACTCTGGGCTTACGACGACCATATCGATTTTCAGTATGATCCTTTGACACATGTGTGTACATACAAATACCATTTTACAAATAATGGACTGGTGGCTATTGAAAACGAAATCAATATTGGTTTTTACTTGTCTGATGATAAAATATTTTCACCCAAAAAAGATTTACGCATTGGATCGACTAAAATTGAACCATTGGAAGCTGGTGAATCCAGGGGAAATACATTCCAGGTTTGTTTGGATGATGTGGAAAATTTACAGTCCGGTATCTATTATGGCGGAGTATTTGCTGATTATACTTTTGATGTCGATGAAATCAATGAAAATGATAATGGCATGTTATTCGATGAGACACAAGTCGATTGGCTTGGCAATTTAGAACCTCAAGTGATTTCCATTACCCCCGATAGCTCAGAAAATAAGGGTGTCATTACAATCTCTAACTTGATGGGCTCTGGTTTTGATGTCGGCGCAACTGTGTTTTTACATAAGGAGCATGAGGCAAATATTTTTGCTCATGAGGTTCATGTTGAGAATGTCAACAATATCAACTGCAAATTTGATTTGTTCAATGCCAAAACCGGAACCTGGGATGTCATTGTGGAAAATCCAAATGGTAAAACCAGTGGTAACAGCGGTATAGGTTTGTTTAAAATATATGGAAGCTTGCCAGATGGACTCGTGGTAACCAATACAGATGATTCAGGTATCGGCTCCTTGAGAGAAGCTATTCTCCTGGCAAATAGTAACATTGGCGCTGATACAATTCAATTTGCTATTCCCAAATCAGATCCGGGATTCGACATATCATCAGGTGTATGGACGATATCACCATTAAATCCTCTACCTTGGGTGACAGATGACAGTACTGTCATTTTGGGATCGAGTCAGACCAGTTTTGCAGGAGATTTAAATCTGGAAGGTCCCGAAATTCAACTCGCAGGCTCTCTCGCTAGTGATACCACGTGTGGCTTTTATCTTCAGTCTGCATACAACAAGTTGCAGGGATTTGTTATCAACAATTTTCATGCTTCCGGTGTATTGATTTGGGGGGAAAG
>JAFGSU010000430.1 GCA_016934435.1 Candidatus Zhuqueibacterota bacterium
AGAGCATCATAGAGATCTGGTAATGATAATAGTATTTTTTAAGTACTTTTCAATAGGACTCGATGAAATAAAATTTACTATGGATGATATCAGAAACGCTATTGCAGAAGTGTCAGAGGAATATCCTGGATACATAGAAAAAAATGTTGCTGATGTTAGATACCAATATACTTCCGGCAGACGAGAACTACCTAGTGAAATTGACAAATATGGACCTTGGATGATTGAGGGAAAGGGTAAGGCAAATTACGCTTTTATTAAAATAAAAATGTCGACCACAATTGATTTGTCATTGGATTTATCAACTATTTTAATTCCTGACGCAACACCTGAAATAGTATTGGAATATGCCGGTAGTGATGAACAGGGATTATTGGCTAAACTAAGATATAATAGATTACTTGATATATTTTTGGGGATTACTTGCTATCACTTACAAAATCACTGGAGAACATCGATCAAGGATAAGGGGCAAATCGAAGTTGACGATTTGTATGTGGGTATCAATACAGAAGGAAGACAATATGTAGTACCTGTTGAAGCAAAGTGTAAAAAGGATCATTTATCAAAGACGCAGATATTACAAATGATCAATTTTTCAAAAACAAGATTCCCTAAGTTAATAATTAGGCCAATAGGTATACAGGAATCACTTGATAACTCGATCATTATTATAGAATTTACTCCAGGGGGAGAACCAGATCAAATAAAAATCAAACAAATAAGAAAGTACCAGCTTGTCGCAATGGCTGATTGTCCAATAAATGAAAATCATATTTAAAGATTTAAGGATTTGATGTAATTCCCATTATATTAATCTTTGTTAAGAAAAATTATCAATTAAAAACATTATTTTGTCAGCGAATATACATGATTAAACTAATATTTTAACCATAATATCAGAAAGCGGCTTTCCTGGACAGCCGAACAAATAATCAAGTGCAATTGTAGCAATAAACTTTGGTATTCCCATGACTCAACTCGTCGAACGGGTTCGAAAAATTATACTGGAACCCAAAGAGGCCTGGCAACAAATTAAAAGCGAAGAAACCACCACTTCCGAAATCGTGCGCGACTATCTGCTGTATCTGGCTGCTGTTCCGCCGTTGTCCTATTTTATCGGTCAGGTTCTGCTGAGCCATCCGCGCCTGGGTCTCTTTTCCGGTATGATTACCGCTATTGTATTGTATATTCTGATTTTTGTCGCCCTGACGGTGGCGGCCACTGTGATCAATGCCATCGCCGCTGAATTTGAAGCCGTTGGCAATGAAGCAAAGGCCTTTAAACTGGTGGCCTACAGCTGTACCGCCCCTCTTCTGAGCGCTGTTTTTTTTATCATTCCCGAACTCTCCGCCCTGGCGCTGCTTGGTTTTTACGGTATTTATATACTATATCTCGGCATACCCGAAATGACGGATTGCCCGCAGGAAAAAGCCCTCTCCTATACGGTGGCTTCGGTCATCACCATTTCCCTGTTAGCCGCCATCGCTTTTGGGCTGGCGCGTATATTTACCTGCCGCTAAGAGCGGACAGGCTACCCTCGCCGGTTTCTGTACGGAGCTTATCAGGTTATCTTGGTAAAGGGTGTGGGCAACGCAAACGAGGGCGGAGCGCACCCTGCTCATGAGAAGATGAGCAGGGCTATTTTAGAAATGGAACCGACGATGGATTTGATCATACATAATGCTAAAATTTGGCTGGGGAACGCATCCTTTGCCCAAGCGTTAGCCGCCAATCGAGGACGAATAGCAGCCGTAGGCACCAATCAGCAGGTGCAGGCCCTGGGCGATAAAACCACACGCATCATCGATGCCGGCGGTCGATTGCTGTTACCCGGCTTTAATGATGCGCATGTACATCTCATCGAAGGCGGTTTTCATCTTTTGGGCGTCGATTTGCGCGATGCACGAGATCCTGAGGAGTTTTGCCGGCGGCTGCGCGCCAAAGCAGCGCAATTGCCCAGAGGGTGCTGGATTACCGGCGGCTTCTGGGATCATGAAGGCTGGCCCGATAAACAATTGCCGAACAAAGAACTGATCGACCGGGCCGTGCCGGATCATCCGATTTTTGTGGTGCGCATCGACTGGCACATCGGTTGCGCCAACTCCCTGGCCCTGAACCTGGCGGGTATCGACAGTCATACCAAAGCGCCGCCCGGCGGCGTTATAGATCGGGATGCCGCTAGCGGCGAACCTACCGGCATCCTGCGCGAAACCGCGCACCGGCTGATCGATCAGGCAAAGCCGCCACCCGATAAGGAGCAAACATTGCAGGCGTTACGAGCGGCCTTAAACCACGCCGCCGCCCTCGGCGTCACCAGCATTCAGGGGGCCTGCCAGGATGGCGATATCGCGCTCTATCAGGAGCTTTTGGAAACCGGCGAACTTACGCTGCGGATTTCTGCCTGGCACAACGTCGCCGACCGCCCTGATATTCAGCGGCTGGAGAATATCGAGCAAATTCAGCATCCTTATTTGCGCACCGGAACCGCCAAGTTTTTTTGTGACGGTTCTTTCGGCGCCACTACGGCTTTGCTTTCGCAACCCTATTTGGGGGATGCCGAAAATGTTGGCGTCGCCGTCCATGATGAAAAGGAATTTATCGATATAGTCGATGTGCTGCATCGGAATGGTCGTCAGATGGCGATTCACGCCATCGGCGACCGCGCCGTCACCCGGACGCTGGATGCCATCGCTGCCGCACAGAAGCAGCATGGCCGCAAAAACCTGCGCCATCGCATCGAGCACGCCCAGATGGTCCGCGATCAGGATATGAAACGGTTTGAGGCGCTCGGGATAGTCGCGTCGGTGCAGCCGTCGCACGCCATCGACGATATGCGCTGGATCGAAAACCGCGTCGGCGAGCGCGCCTCTACAACCTATCGCCTGAATTCATTTTATCAGGCAGGGGCGGCCGTGGCCTTTGGAACCGACTGGACCGTGGAACCCATCGATCCCATGCTGACGCTATACGCCGCGGTGACGCGCGAATATCCGCAGGGAGGCCCGGAGGGCGGCTGGCAACCGCAGGAAAAAGTGACGCTGGAGCAGGCATTGACCGGTTATACGATCGGTTCGGCTTTTGCCGAGCATTGCGAACAGGTTAAAGGCCGACTGTCGCCCGGGTTTTATGCAGATTTAGTCATTCTATCACAAGACCTTTTCACCACCCCTCCTCGGCAATGGCTTGAAACTAAAGTGGATGTTACCGTGGTGGGCGGGAAGGTCGTATTTGAAAGGTAATCCTCGCTTGCAGGGTTGAATGTTACGAGTACGGCGCGATAACTTTAACCTCTGTTTAAACTTGCGAACTGAGCGAATAACGTGCCACCCAAACGGTTGATGTTTTTACCTTCGGACAGCGAATGGGTGATAAATAAAGGATTGAGATAAAAACAGCGAGCAAAACAGTGCAATCCGATCAAAAAATCTGGCAAAAAATAAAAAAAATCGTCGATGCACAAAAGCTGAATATCAAAGCGGATGAATGGGAACGCTTTTGTGATTTGATTGACCAATACCTCCATGGCAAAGCTGAAAATCCGTCAAAGAAGGTGATTATTCATATTGACGGTGCGGCGCGCAATAATCCGGGGCCGGCCGGTATCGGCATTGTTATCCTGAATGCAGAGGGCAACACCCTTCGCGAGCATCATGAATACATCGGTGAGGAAACCAACAACATCGCCGAATACCGGGCGCTTTTGAAGGCGTTGCACCTGGCCGGGGAGATGGATCTGGATGATCTGGTGGTGCGCACCGATAGCGAACTGTTGGCCAAGCAGATGAACGGAACATATCGCGTCAAGAACATAAATTTGTTGAATCTCTATTTTCAGGTCCAGGAAAAGAAAGCGTCGTTTGCCCGGCTGGTTATTGAGCAGGTACCGCGGCAGGATAATCGACGGGCGGACATGTTAGCAAACCTGGCCATTGATGCGGCGCAGATGGCGTGAGGAAATTTTAGCCTGTTGAAGCGTCGATGTATCCCGGATGGAAGCTGAAGCGGGATAACGCGCTCTTGAGCAGGTAAAAGACGGCAAAAAAACCTGATAGAGAGATTGAAAATTTTACAAAACAAAATTTCACCAGACAACAACATGGAAACGAAGAAAATTAAAGCGCGGTTAGAGTTAGAAGACGGATCGGTCTTTCACGGTTTTTCTTTTGCAGCCCAGCAGTCGGTCGCCGGCGAGGTGGTATTCAATACCAGTATGGTGGGATATCCGGAGAGCCTCACCGATCCTTCCTATCATGGTCAGATTCTGGTGCTCACCTATCCGCTCATCGGCAATTATGGCGTGCCGGCTGAACAGGTGAAGGATGGTCTGGATCAGGTATTTGAATCGGATCGCATTCATATCAACGGATTGATTGTTTCGGAATACAGCTTTGAGTACAGTCACTGGCAATCGCATCGCAGCCTGTCGCAATGGCTGACGGGACAAAATATACCGGCGTTGTTCGGCATCGATGCGCGCATGCTCACCAAACGGCTGCGCGATGAGGGATCCATGCTCGGTCGGATTATTTTTTTTAATGACGACGTCCAGTTCTTCGATCCCAACCAGTATAATCTGGCGGATAAAGTCAGCGTACGGGAACCTGTGGAGTACGGTGCAGGGGATAAAAGGGTGTTATTACTGGACTGCGGCTGCAAGTACAATATTATTCGCAGCCTCTTGCAGCGCAATTTACGCGTGCGCCGGGTGCCGTGGAATTATGATTTTACTCGCGAGCCGTTTGACGGCCTGGTGATTTCCAATGGTCCGGGTGATCCAAAGATGTGCCGGGAAACGATCGAGAATGTGCGCAAGATATTAAAGCGAAAAATGCCTGTTTTCGGCATCTGCCTGGGCAATCAAATACTGGCCCTGGCGGCCGGCGCCGATACCTACAAACTCAAATTCGGCCATCGCAGCCAGAATCAGCCGTGTGTTGAAGTGGATAGCAAGCGTTGTTATATCACCTCGCAAAATCACGGTTTTGCGGTAGACGGCCGAACGTTGCCGAAGGGCTGGCGACCATGGTTTATCAATGCCAACGACGGCACCAATGAAGGTATTCGTCACGCTATCCGGCCTTTCATGAGCGTACAGTTTCATCCGGAAGCGGCGCCGGGTCCGGTGGATACCGGGTTTTTGTTCGATGAATTTTATAATCTCTTATAGTAAACAGCAACGGGCTTCACGCCGGGCCGCAACGGTGCACCGGAGGATATAGAAGGTGCAATAGCGTGTCGCTGCGTTGTTGGCCGAGATTAATTAGCTGGCACGCCACGATGCCGGGAAAGAAGAAAATAAACATGTGCGCAAGGTATTCATTATACGCAATTAAAAAGAGACATAGCGTCGTTGCGTAAAAAATTGCGACATCGAATTTTACCCAAATAAAGGCCATGCAAACAAAAGCTAAAGTCATCATCCTGGGCAGTTCGGCGCTGAAGATCGGTGAAGCCGGTGAATTCGATTATTCCGGCAGTCAGGCCATCAAGGCGCTGAAAGAGGAGAATTTCCGCACTATTTTGGTCAATCCCAATATTGCCACCATTCAGACGTCCGATCATCTGGCCGACGAAGTTTATTTCCTGCCGGTGACGCCCTATTTCGTCGAACAGGTGATCAAAAAAGAGCGACCGGATGGCATTCTCCTTGGTTTCGGCGGACAGACCGCGCTCAACTGTGGTGTGGAGCTGGAAAAAGCGGGCATTCTACAAGAGTACGGTGTACAGGTTCTCGGCACACCGGTAGAGGCGATTATGGACACCGAGGACCGTGACTTATTTGTCACCCGGTTGCGTCAGATCGACGTCAAGGTGCCGCGCAGCCAGGCGGTCGCCTCGGTGGCGCAGGCGATCAAAGTGGCGGCCGCCATCGGCTATCCGGTGATGATTCGTATCGCCTACGCGCTGGGCGGATTGGGCTCGGGACTGTGCGAAAATGAAGACCAGCTACGCGAGCGGGCGACCAAGGCATTCTCGTATACAAAGCAAATCCTGGTCGAAGAGTATTTGCTCGGCTGGAAAGAGGTGGAATACGAAATCGTCCGCGATCGGTTCGATAATTGTCTCTCCGTCTGCAACATGGAGAATTTCGATCCCATGGGCATTCACACCGGTGAGAGTATTGTGGTGGCGCCCAGCCAGACGCTGAGCAACCGCGAATACCACAAGTTGCGCGAGATCGCCATTCGCACGGTGCGCCACCTGGGCATTATCGGCGAATGCAACATTCAATATGCGCTGGATCCGCATTCGGAAGATTACCGCGTCATCGAGATCAACGCCCGATTATCGCGCAGCTCGGCCCTGGCTTCCAAAGCCACCGGCTATCCTTTAGCGGCAGTAGCAGCGAAATTAGCTCTCGGGTATGCACTCAGTGATTTGCCCAATTCCATCACCCGCGTCACCAAGGCCAGTTTCGAGCCGGCGCTGGATTATATTGTGGTCAAAATGCCGCGCTGGGACCTTAAAAAGTTCCGCCAGGTCTCCAAAAAGATCGGCTCCGGCATGAAATCGGTCGGCGAGATCATGGCTATTGGTCGCAAATTCGAGGAAGCGCTACAAAAAGGCCTGCGCATGCTGGAAATCGGTTTTGATGGACTGGTACTCAATCGCCCGTTTGAAATGGGTGACCTGCGGGAGGAATTGACGGAACCGACCGATCAACGCATTCTCGCCATTCCCGAAGCCATCAAACAAAATATTACCATTGATGAGATTTACCGTCTGACCCATATCGACCGCTGGTTCTTATACAAGATCAAAAACATCGTCGAGATGGAAAAGAATCTGAAAAGCGTGGGCGAGCAGCGCTGTCCCGGCGACGTCCTTCAGGAAGCCAAACAGTTAGGTTTTTCCGACTGCCAAATCGGCCGCGGGCTCGGGATTACTGAGGAGGAGACGCGCACCCTGCGAAAAAATTACGGCCTCAATCCCTGCGTCAAACAGATCGATACCCTGGCGGCGGAATACCCGGCGCAGACCAATTATCTCTATCTGACCTATAACGGCCAGGAGGACGATGTAACCTTTGTCGAGCGCAACAGTGTCATGGTCCTAGGCAGCGGCGCCTATCGCATCGGCAGTTCGGTGGAGTTTGACTGGTGCTGCGTCAATGCCGTGATGGCGTTGAAAAAACTCAATTATCAGACCATCATGGTCAACTATAATCCCGAAACCGTCAGTACCGATTACGACGTCTGCGACAAGCTCTATTTTGATGAACTGTCTTTCGAAACGGTTTGTGAGATATATGAGAAGGAAAAGCCGCTGGGTGTGATCATTTCCATGGGCGGGCAGATTCCCAATAATCTGGCGTTGCGCCTGCACAGGGCCGGTGTTCGGGTGCTGGGGACTTCGGCGCTGAGCATCGATAATGCCGAGGACCGGCACAAGTTCTCGCGACTCTTGGATGAATTGGAGATCGACCAGCCGGCCTGGGCCGAACTGACTTCGATAAAAAAGGCAAAACAGTTTGCCGCTAAAGTGGGTTTTCCGGTTTTAGTGCGGCCGTCCTATGTGCTCAGCGGCGCCGCCATGAGTGTCGCGTCCAACGATCTGGAGTTAGAAAAGTTCCTGAACCGAGCTGCGTTGATTTCAACCGATCATCCGGTGGTGATCTCCAAGTTTATTGAAAACGCCAAAGAGATCGAAATAGATGCCGTCGGCCATGAAGGCGATCTGCTGGTGTACGCCATCAGCGAGCATGTTGAGAATGCCGGGGTGCATTCCGGCGATGCCACCATGGTATTGCCGCCGCAGCGGACGTATCTCGAAACGACTCGGCGGGTCAAGAAAATTGCCCGGCAGATATCTCAGGCGCTGAAGATCAACGGGCCGTTCAATATTCAATTCGTCGCCAAGGAAAACGACGTCAAGGTGATAGAATGCAATTTACGCGCTTCGCGCAGTTTCCCCTTTGTCTCAAAAATATTCAACATCAATTTTATCGAACTGGCCACGCGCGTCATCATGGGGCACCATCCGCCGCGGATCGACCGTTCCGCGTTTGACCTGGAGTATGTGGGAATCAAGGCGCCGCAGTTTTCGTTCACCCGCTTGGTGGGCGCGGATCCGACCCTGGGCGTTGAGATGGCCTCGACCGGCGAAGTGGCCTGCCTGGGCGAAGATTTTGAGGAAGCGTTTCTGCTGGCGCTTCTGGCCGTGGGCTATCGGTTGCCGGTGAAGAATATTTTACTTTCCACCGGTCCGATTGAATCCAAGGCCGAATTTCTCGCCAGCACAAGGGTGCTGGCTGAAATGGGCATGCATTTTTATGCCACCGGCGGCACCGCGCGTTTTATGAGAAACAACGGCCTTGAGGCGACGCCGTTGCACTGGCCGTTATCGAATAAAAAGCCGAATGTGCTCGATTATTTAACCGGACGCAAAATTGACCTGGTGATCAACATCCCGAAGAATTATCAGGAAGAGGAACTGACCAACGATTATATCATCCGCCGCACCGCAGTGGATTTCGCCATCCCCCTGTTCACCAATATGCAACTGAGCAAACGTTTCGTTGAAGCCATCAGCCGCAAGGCGCTGAAGGATTTACCCATCAAGAGCTGGCGGGAGTACCAGGAAGAGTAAGGTCTCTGTAGGATATAGTAATTTTTTTCTGCCCGAGATTGCCTGGCTTTTGTTTTATGTAATGAAGAGAGAGCTGTCATTGCGAGTTGTGTATGGCAAAACCGCCATTATTCCCGAAAGGACAAAAAAAAGAATGTCATTGCGAGCGAAGGAACAGGGCATGAAAAAGAACAGCAGCCGCCATGGAGCG
>JAFGSU010000431.1 GCA_016934435.1 Candidatus Zhuqueibacterota bacterium
ATCCTGTTTTCGCCGTCTGAAACAGATGATTCAATCCCGGAAAGATGTGTACCGTTACGTTATCGTTTCCTCCCTCCCGCAATGCCTCTTCAATGGCGCGCAGATTATCCTCGGCCGGAACCTGCAAATCCAGCTCACCGTTAACAGCCAGCACCGGACAGCGTACCCTCTGAAGATAAGGCAGCGGATCATACTCGAGGAAGAAGCGAAACCAGGGCGATATCAACTGCCGTATTTGTCCTTCGATCATGGCAGGGGACACAGCGGTTGAATCTTCCGCTTGCATAAATAGCCCGTCGGCATAGTCGGCCAGCTTTTGACGTAATTTTTCTTTCAAGGCGGTGGTATCCTGTTCCTGCATGACCAGTTGATAGAGCTCTTTCTGCCACTGCAGCCGAGGCGTCATGGTAGCATCGTCGACGCCGCTTGCTTTGAGTATGAGTTCGACCTGCGCCAGCAGCAGCTCTTCTCCGGTCGTGCCCAATCCGGCCAGCAATACGATAAAGGCGATATCCTGATTATCGGCGGCCAGCATGGGCGCTACCATGCCGCCCTCACTATGGCCGATGAGACCGATTTTTGTCTTTTGAATGTTAGGATGCGTTTTGAGAAATGCCACTGCGGCGCGGGCATCGCTGACGAAATCAACCGATGTGGCTCTGACAAAATCGCCGGTGGATTGACCGACCCCGCGGTCATCATAGCGCAGCACGGCAAACCCGTTTCTCGTCAGATGATCAGCCAGGACCAGGAAAGGCTGATGGCCGAAGATTTGTTCGTCGCGATCCTGCGGCCCCGAACCGCTGATTAAAATCGCCGCCGGAAAAGGACCCGCGCCTTCGGGCAGGGTCAGCGTTCCCGCCAGCGTGACCGCCGCCTCTTCATTCTTAAAAGTCACTTCCTCCTCCAGATAAGGATATGGCTTTTGTGGCAGCTGCGGTCGTTTGACCTCGGGAACGAATTCGATCGATTTTAATATCAGCGGCAGGGTAAATCCGCCCTGCTTCCAGACGCCCTCAAAATCCAGGCTATCGGCGCGCCAGCGGCCGGAAAACTGTCCCATGATCATTGGTACCATCAACAGTAAGGAATCATGGCGCACTATAACCTGCTGGACTGCGATGCCTCTGGCGCCCTGATCCGGGCTGTCCATTTCCGCCTGATAACTGCCATCCTTTGAGGAAATTCTGAAAACAACGCGCAGGTCCATGCCCATGACGCTGAGAGTACCCTGCCAGTTGCCAATGACCTGCATCGGCGTTTGCAGGGCCGATTCAGGGTCTTGTCGCAACGACAGCGCTGAAAAAACGATTAAAAGGCTGAGAAAAGGTATTTTATTCATGATCCAACTCCAATGCAGGTTTATATCCTGATATGTTACACTTTCGCAGTCAAAATTGCAAGTGAAAATTTTATTAAGTAAAAACTCTTCAGGGTCGTTCGCACCGATTCCGACCCGGCGGCCGAATAACGCGCAGAAAAAGTACCAGCAGTAATCCGGCCTCATCCACCATACAGCCGGAAATGAAAAATATAGCCAACCATTGCCCCCTGTCGGGAAAAAATTGATGTATATTCCCCCAGGGGATTTTTATTTTTTTTCAGAAAATACTTGCTATTGTTGAAAATTTCTACTATTATGAAATGCAGACTTTGTGAGACTGCATAAGTTTGACTAAAAAGTGAATTGTCATTGATTAACTTTTCAGCAGCAGAGTAGTGTTTTCGAGCCAAGAATGTCCAAAGCGAATATGAATGAGCACACCATCATTCTGTTGGTAGAAGATGATCCTGACCAGGCCATGGTGCTGCGGTATTACCTCAAGAATCATGGCTATGAAGTGGAGTGGCGCAACACTCCCCAGGCTGCTTTTCAAACAGCCCTGGAGCGGAATATCGGGCTTGTTCTTCTGGATGTGATGCTCAATGCCGAGGAAGACGGATACGACCTCTGCCGACGATTCCGCCAGGAAGAAAAGTTAAAGGACGTTCCCGTTATCATGGTAACGGCGCGGGCGGATGTGAAGGACCGGGTGTTTGGATTGCGATCCGGAGCCGACGATTATATCATCAAACCTTTCAGTCAGGAAGAACTGCTGGCGCGCGTTCAGGCGGTGCTCACACGTAAAAACAAGTATGAATTCAACGATCGATACCGGACCCTGCTGGAAAGTTCGGACGATATGGTGCTCTTTCTCAACCTCAAGGGGCAGGTCGAACAGACCAACCATCAAGCTAATGTGCATCTGCCCGAAGTCGTGCGAAGAAAAGTTAGATTCAATCTGGCCGAACTGTTTGATGAAAAATTTGCTGCAAGTCTATCAGGATTGTACGAGCGCGTTCGGGCCGGTTTTGATGTAACGGGCAACAGCTATCGTTTAGCCCGGATGCATGAGACAGTAGAAATTGTCGATGTGCGTCTGGTACCACTGTCTCAGAACGGCCAGCTCGTCGGGATGGGGTGCATCTTGCATGACGCCACACCGAGAGAGAAAACCATCCAGACCATTACCGCGCAGGCGCAAGACCTGCGGCATCGTGTTGAGAATACAAACGCCCGCATCAGTCAGATTCAACAGGACCTGGTGATGGCCGAAAAAATGGCAGCCCTGGGCCAGATGGCCGCCGGGATCGCCCACGAATTACGCAATCCACTCAACGTCATCAATACATCGGTTTACTACCTCAAACGCATATTACCGGTCGAAAATCCCAAAGCGTTGGAACATTTCGGCATCCTCGAACAGGAAATCAGGCGATCCCTGCGCATCATCAACAACCTTCTGGATTTCGCTCGCAAATCCGGTAACGAGCCGGTGGAAACCGATATCAATATGATCCTGGAACAAACCCTGATGCTGGTGAAAAAGGAATTGGCTGTTAAGGATATCCTGTTAAGAACAGAGTTCACCGACATTCCCAGAGCGCTGGTAAATCCGGACGACCTGAAACAGATTTTTCTCAACCTCATACTCAATGCCGAGGAAGCGATGCCGTATGGCGGCAAACTGACGGTGCGCACATACAATGAGGATGATCAGGAAATTTTAATCGATTTCATCGATACAGGATCGGGCATTGACGATGACATAAAGGACAAAATCTTTGATCCATTCGTCACCGCTAAAAAAAATGGCCAGGGGGTGGGATTGGGTCTGTCCATCGTCCATTCCGCCATCGAACGAAATCATGGCCGCATCACCTTCAAGTCGGAGAAAGAAAGAGGTACCGTCTTTACCATTCACCTGCGGGCGTTGCCCGAATTGCGTACGGCCATGAGCGAATAGCAACAGGGAAACATGGGAAAGAAGGATAAACATTGCATCTATTCTTATACAACGGCAGCCAGGGTGTTGCTGCAATTATCGATCGAAAAATAAATTCCATCAATGGTCAAATCATGAACCTTTATCTTGGAAACCACCTATGCCAGAACACAAACCGATTTTAATCGTTGATGATGAAGAAAATTGCTTGCGCGCACTCAAAGACGTGTTTGAGCTGGAAAATCTCGAATGCATTACCACCAACAGCGCCGTCAAGGCGCTGGACCTGTTCACACATAACGATATCGATATCGTCATCACGGATGTGCGCATGCCGGTAATCAATGGCATCGATTTGCTCAAAAAGCTTAAAAAAGTAAAACCCGAGGTGTATGTTATCATGCTCACCGGATATGGTTCCATCAGTGATGCCGTTGCCTCTATTAAGCTGGGGGCCTATGAGTACATCATGAAACCGGTGATCATGGAAGATTTACTGGGGCACATAAAAGAGATTTTTGCACAACTGGAAATCCATTCGCCCTTTGAACCGACCATGGCGTTAAAAGTACCCATGCCGCGGGGTAAAGTGCTGCTGGGGAATTCCGTGCGCATCCAGAATGTGGGAAAACTGATCAGCAAAATCGCCAATACCGATTTGCCGGTGCTCATCCTCGGAGAGAGCGGCACGGGCAAGGAACTGGCCGCCAATGCCATTCACTATACCAGCGACCGGTGCAAGAAGCCCTTTGTGGCGATTAACTGCGCCGCGTTTCCCGATACCTTGCTGGAAAGCGAATTATTCGGCTACGAAAAGGGCGCTTTTACTGATGCGAAAACATCCAAAGCGGGAAAAATCGAAGAAGCTGATGGCGGCACCCTCTTCCTGGACGAAATCGGCGACATGAAAATCGCCATGCAGGCCAAACTATTACGTGTGCTGGAAGAACGGGAGTTTCAGCGACTCGGCTCCAACAGGTCTCGGGAAATCGATATTCGGCTCATCTCCGCCACCAACCGGGATTTGTATCAGGCTATTGCGGAAAAAACGTTTCGCGCCGACCTCTATTATCGTCTGAATGCGGTCACCATATCCATGCCGCCATTACGAGAGATATCCGAGGATATTCCTCTTCTCGCCGAGCATTTTGCCAGAGAATTTGCTGGACGTTTTGGCCGCAAGGTCTCCGGAATATCCACCGAGGCTCTGACAGCCCTGATGAAATACAACTGGCCGGGCAATGTACGCGAACTGGCCAATGCCATCCGCCGATCGATCGCCCTGTCCGATGGAAGTGAAATCCGGGAATTCGATCTTCCGCCGCATTTTAGCCTGCAAGAATCGGAGGCGCTGACGCCGCATGCTGAAAAATCCAAATCATTGCTCCTGGAAGATATCGAAAAAGAACATATTCTCAAAGTCCTCGACATCGCCGCCGGCAACAAAAGCGAAGCAGCCGCCATACTGGGTATCCACCGCGATACCCTTTTACGCAAACTGAAAAAATACGGCGTCGAATAATGCGGCAATTGCCGAATACTGCCGCATATGGATATGTATACAAGTTAACCAATTATATTATTTAGTGTTATATTTAGTAATGAGGGAAATAGAGCCTGCAACTGGCGTATTTTACGACAGCATTGGATTAATTCAGCCCATCATTTACCCGGTGGTTTTTTTCTAATTCATTAATTATATTATATTTATACCTTATAATCAAATTTTGGTATAAATCTTGCACTTGAAAAAGGGCTGCCATACATCAATGCCGGATTATCGTCACGATGCAGCGGCTCGGTTAACCATTAATTAAATGAGCATTCGTGTTTACGCCAAGGCAAAATGAAGATCTTCCGACCCTGTGGGCGGTGGCGGGCAGCACACGGCAGGTGGGTCGAACCACGGTAACCACCGCTCTGGGGGGTCTGCTGGCGCTGAAAGACTATAAAGTAGAATTGATTCGACCGGATTTCTTCTTCAATCCGGGTGAACAGCGACAGCATACCCAACAGCTATGTGCCGATGAAATGCGTCCGATTTTTGGGCGCCTTAATAAGGACTTTATATCCAGCCTCTCGTTGATCTTTGAAAAACTCGCAGCGCAAGGGCCGCAGCATCTGGCCGGCGATCGTCAACAGCTGTTTTTGGACCTCAACGCCAGTTTATCGCACCATTCTCTCGATCTGTTTCTGGCGGCAGATATCAAACTGGTCGTCGTCGATCCCGCGCCAAAAGCGCAAAGAGAGCTGGATATCTTTCTCAATGCCTGTTTCCTGCGCTGGTTGGAACTGACGCTGCGTGACTATGATGAAAGTTTGCACCAGTTTTTATCGTCGTTCAAAAAGCGTCGAGAATTGCAAAACCTCAATTATCTTGACTTTTTTGATTCGAAAAAATTGCGCCAGGCTATCAGTGGCATCACCATTCATATCATCGTCAATAAATCGCATCCGGATGATGATGTGTACAGCGCCTGGATGCAGAAGCGCAAACACGGACTCGATTCGAACATACAATTATGCGGTCACCTGTTCTTTGATAAACAAAGCGCCAACTTGATTTCAGCCATTACAATCTTTTTTAATCACCTGTTCCATCATAACCGCCTCGATCTGTTTAAATGTATCGAGGAAAAAATGATCCAGATCAGGCAATCCACCGATAATGCTATTTCTCCAACCGCTGCGGAGCCCCTGAATACCTGGCCCTATTCGGTGGTGGATGGCCGGATCGTCCTGAATCTTGATCCGGCGGAGTTCGATAGCTCAACCACTGAATCGGAGTTTTCCGGACTGGATTCCGACCTGTTTGATTAAAAAAGGGACGGTAGCCGTTTTTCGCAGCCTTTGTTAGGCATCTTTGTTGCATCCTTTGCTCATGCACCTTCTGCACGGCAGCTTAGCTTTGCATCTTTTGATCCGACACCAAGAGACAAGGCTTTTAAACGCTAAAGATGCGCCCTGACAACACATCGCTATCGTCCCTTTTTTTTATCCTCTTCATTTTTTTTAATCTCCCCTTTGTAATTAAACCGTTAGGGGCGTGCGTCCCCCCCCGCGAATAAATGGTCAAAAAAAGGACTTGATTATTTTCGATAATCATATATATTTTAGATAATACGTTATCCATAAATAACGACAAACGGCCAATTGCAGGCAAACGAAATTGTAAAGTGATCCGACGCTGTGCCAAAAGATCGTTCGCAAAAAATCATATCCCGTCTGCTGCAACATTATCCCGATCCGGAGATCGAACTGAATTTTAGCAATGCATTCGAGTTACTGGTGGCGGCGATTTTGGCGGCACAGTGCACCGACGCCCGCGTCAACCAGGTGACGGAATCATTTTTCAAAACATATCCGACCCCGGATAAGATCGCCAACGAATCCATTGAAGCGATCGAAGAACAAATACGCTCCACCGGATTTTATCACAACAAGGCCAAAAGTTTAATCGCGTGCTGTAAAACATTGGTTTCCGAGCACCAGGGGCAAGTGCCCCGGTCGCAGGAAACGCTGGCCACGCTGCCGGGTGTGGGTCGCAAAACCGCCGCCATGGTCGTCAGCAACGCCTATGGTATTCCAGCCATCACCGTGGATACCCATGTCAAACGCGTCAGCGAGCGATTGGGATTGGTAAAATCCACCAAACCCGATGAAATAGAGCGGCAGCTGAGGACTAGTCTGGAAGAATCGCAATGGACGGTTTTTTCACAATTGCTCACCCTGCATGGCCGCTATACCTGTCAGGCGCGTAAACCCAAATGCGGTGATTGCATCATTCGTGACCTGTGTCCATGGCCGGAGTCCGAATGATACATCATCCCGTCTCATTTAAAATAATTTAAGAGGCCGAGTATGGCAGAAATTCTCATCGTCGATGATGAACAGGATATTTTAGAAACCCTTCCGGACGTTCTCAGCAAGTGGGGACATAAAACTTTTATAGCGCACAATGGCGTGGAAGGGCTCCAGATATTCAAAGAACAAAATCCGGACTTTGTCATTACCGATGTTAAAATGCCGGAAATGGACGGAATGGAACTGCTGCACAAAATACAGGAGCTGGGAAAAAACGTTATGGTCATTTTTCTCACCGGGTATCCCTCCCTGGATTCGGCCATTTCAGCCATGCGCGCCGGCGCCTACGACTATCTAGTGAAACCGGTCAACCTGGATGAGTTGAAATTGCGCATCGAGCGCGGATTGGAACGCAAGGAACATATCAAGGCGCTGCCGCTGTTGCGCGGATTGAACTGGGCGCTGCTGGTGTCGATTCCTTTGTGGTTATTACTGGGCATCATTTTAACCAGGTTGTGGCGGTAACACCCTGAAACGAGGGCAGCCTGATTGCATCCGCCCTGGCAACGGTTTTGCCGGAGACCG
The DNA here is from genome assembly GCA_016934435.1 of Candidatus Zhuqueibacterota bacterium. Lineage (GTDB taxonomy): Bacteria > Zhuqueibacterota > Zhuqueibacteria > Residuimicrobiales > Residuimicrobiaceae > JAFGSU01. Next base: position 7,656 of record JAFGSU010000431.1, read on the forward strand.
ACCTTTGCGCTCTAATAGGGCGCAGGCGGTAGATTTTTTTTATCTTTAATTAATCGCACAATCTCCTCCATTCGAACAGGGTACTACGGGAAAGTAAACCGCATCATCGAGTAGAACAACACATCCCTGATCCATTTACAGGATACACCTTCCATGCTATCGCTTGATACCACATTTTTGCAGGACATTATCTCTGAATCGGATTTTAAGAGTGTCGAACAAAAAGTAGCATCGATCCACTCTTCCCTGTTCCAACGAACCTGTCCCGGTAGCGACTTTCTCGGCTGGCTCGACCTGCCGTTCAGGGTCGATGAAAAAGAACTCGCATCCATTCAGCAACTGGCGGATGAGATTCGATCACAGGCGGACTGCCTGCTCGTCATCGGCATCGGCGGCAGTTATCTGGGCGCGCGCGCCGTCATCGAAGCCTTAACACCGGCCTTAACACCCAACCATGCCGAATTGCAAATCCTCTATGCCGGGCATCATCTCAGCGCCGACTATACCGCGGAACTGATGCACCATCTAAACGACAAATCCTATTACATCAACGTCATTTCCAAATCGGGCACCACCACCGAGCCCGGCGTTGCTTTTCGAATCCTGCACGAGCACCTGATGACGCGTTCTTCCGATACAACCGCCCAGCGCATCATCGCTACTACCGACGCAGCCCACGGCGCGCTGCGTGCACTGGCGACCGCGGAAAATTATCGCACCTTCATCATTCCCGACGACGTCGGTGGCCGAT
>JAFGSU010000432.1 GCA_016934435.1 Candidatus Zhuqueibacterota bacterium
ATAATTTGTTCATGATGCTATCACCGATACTGTTTGGGTATTTCAGGGTCGACTTGCTGGGAAATGTTATTTGGGCTTGAGTCATTGGTCTAAAAACCGAAGGTACGCCATGAATCGATTTATACCATTCATTTTTCTACTTTTGACGTTTTTTAATCAATCGGTCTTGTCAGAAAATACAGCTGCAAAGGAAAAGGTGTTTGAATGGGAATCCTTGCCGGATCTGGCGCCGGCATCGGTTCATGGTCATCAACCCGGATTGGCGGGCGCCTTTTCCGGTGTGCACAACAATGCCCTCATTCTCGCCGGCGGCGCCAACTTTCCGGATGCCCCTCCCTGGCAGGGTGGGAAAAAGGTGTGGTGGAAAGATATCTATGTCCTGAAATTGGAAGATAGGAAGTGGATCACAGATCGGTCATTTGTCCTGCCGCGTCCGTTGGCTTACGGCGCCTCGATCAGCACCGATGACGGTGTTGTTTGTATCGGCGGCTGTGATGCGCAAAAATGCTTTCCGGATGTCTTTCTGATCAAATGGGATGCGGCGACGGGCACACTCGCAACTGAAACCTTGCCCTCACTGCCGCGTCCACTGGCATTTATGGCCGCCGCCAGAGTAGGCCATACAATCTACGTGGCTGGCGGCCAGGAGACCCTGCAGCCGGGAAAACCGACCAAAACGTTCTTATCCTTGGACCTGTCGAAAAAAAGCGATCCGTCTTATTATTGGCAGGAGTGCCTGCCCTGGCCCGGGCCGGAGCGGATTCTGCCGGTTGTCGCGGCGCAGAGTGACGGCATGGCCGACTGCCTATATCTTTTCAGCGGCAGAAAACCGATCAGCGGGCAGGCAACCCAACTGCTCACCGATGGGTATAAATATAATCCCAAAAAGAATGAATGGACCGTTGTCGCCGATGTATTCGGCGGTTCAGAAGATGAAAATAAAGGCCGTTGTATAATGGCTGCGCCCTGTATTGCCTTTTCTTCGGCGCACATTCTCGTTTTTGGCGGCGACGATGGGGATATTTTTAGCAAAATTGAAAACCTGCAATTCCAGATCGCACGATTGCGCGGTGCGAATAATAAAGTGCTCCAGTCCAAGTACAACCAGATATTACAAGATCATCCCGGATTTTCTCGCGATCTGCTGGCCTATCACACCGTCACCGACACATGGACAAAGTTAGATGAATTGCCCTTTGGCAGCCAGGTGACGACAACCGCGGTTCGCCGGGGTAATTCGGTGATCATCCCCTCGGGGGAGATTCGCCCCGGCGTGCGCACGGCCAACATATGGATGGGAACCCACAGAGATACACAGTCGTTCGGAACGCTGAACTACACAGTCCTGACGATATATTTATTGGCACTCTTGATGATGGGATTTTATTTTTCCAAACGGGAAAAGAGCACCGACGATTTTTTCAAAGCCGGAAGACGCATTCCCTGGTGGGCCGCCGGACTGAGCATTTTTGGAACGCAACTCAGCGCCATCACCTTCATGGCCATACCGGCCAAGACCTTTTCGACCGACTGGCTGTATCTCTGGGGCAATGTCGCCATTATCGCGGTGGCGCCGCTGGTGATTCACTTTTTCCTGCCGTTTTATCGCCGTCTGGATGTCACTACCGCCTATGAGTACCTTGAGAAACGATTCAGCCTTCCTGTCCGCTTGATTGCCAGTCTGATGTTCATGCTGGTGCAGCTGGGTCGCATCGGCGTCATCTTGTTTTTACCTTCCATCGCCCTGTCGGTCGTCACAGGAATCGATGTAAACCTGTGTATTATGGTGATGGGAGGGCTTTGCATCGTCTATACCGTGCTCGGCGGCATCGAGGCTGTGATCTGGACGGATGTGCTGCAGGTCATCGTGCTCTTTTTGGGCGCGATTTTTTGCCTTATTTTTATTCCCTTTCATATTCAGGGGGGATGGAACGGCATGTTGGAGTTAGCGGATGCAGCGGGCAAGTTCAAGAATCTGGATTTTAGATTTGATCTGGTCGCAGCTACCTTCTGGGTCACCTTTATCGGCGGCATGGGCGAAAAGATCATCAGCTACGGCACGGACCAGACGACGATTCAACGCTACCTGACGACCAGGGATGAAAAAGCGGCGCGACACAGCATCTGGACGGGCGCGCTTTTGGCCATGCCGGCAACCCTGATATTTTTCCTCATCGGATCGGCGCTGTTCGCCTTTTACAAAACGCATCCGAATCAGTTGTCGGCTACGCTGGAGAACACCGATGCCATCTTTCCATGGTTTATCGTTTCACAGCTGCCGGCGGGACTATCCGGGCTCTTAATCGCCGGCGTCTTTGCCGCCGCCATGTCGAGCCTCGACAGCAGCATGAACAGTGTCGCGGCATCTTTTACCACCGATTTTTATCGCCGTTTTAAACCGGATGCCGCTGAATCGTTTTATCTCAAATTAGCGCGCTGGATTACGGCCATTGTCGGAACCGCCGGCACATTATTCGCCCTGATGATGGCGCAGTGGGATATCAAATCACTCTGGGACCAGTTTACAACATTTATCGGATTATTCGGCGGCGGACTGGGCGGATTGTTCATCCTGGCCATATTCACCCGGCGAACCAACGGCGTCGGCGCTATTGTCGGATTAATCGGAAGCGGCGTGATTCAGTTTATTTTAACTCGAACAACGACCCTGCACCCCTGGAGTTATGTGCTTACGGGGATTATTTCCTTTATGGTTCTCGGTTATCTGTTCAGCCTTTTTCTGCCGATAAAACAGAAATCCATCGCCGGTTTGACGATATATGACATGAAGGAGAGTTGATGACAGGGATAATAGATGGAAGACATCGAGTATACTCTGGACTCTATGGGCGGCTGGCTTGACGGTAGCGGTGGAGAAATAGTTTAGAATTGAAGATCATCGTGTGCTGCTTTCAGGCTAAAGCCTGACCTACCCACCAATCGACCAATTTTATAATCCAGTCTTGAGATGTGCACTCGATACAATCTATGACAGCTTCAGATGGCCTGTTGTCTTAGGCCGTCCATAGCGACGAAATCTCCGAGGGCATTCTTAATCCGACTGATATCCTGTGTCATTTTTTCACAAAACGCAATGACATCCGCCTCATGAATGATCACATTCATGCCTTTTTTGATCCAGTCAATTTCTTGCTCGATGCCTTTTCCGGCATAGCCTTTATGATAGCCGACGCTTTTTTTGTAGGTCTTTGCTTTGTCAATGATGTCATCAACGACTTTAATGAACGCGGGATGGTCGTACTCGTCCGGCAAGTTTATACTATAAGACAGATCGGATGGGCCGATGATGATCCCGTCCAGATAGGGTATTTTCAGGATCTCGTCGAGATGATCCAGTGCCGTTTGACTTTCGATATTTGCAAACAACACATGGTCTCGACACCGTTGGGTAACGGCCTGATCGAGAATCGGATGTCCGCTAGTTCCTTTTTCAATCGCTCGGCCAAGTCGTTCGCCTTTGAGCGGTCGAAACTTCACCGCACCGGCCAATTCGAGCACCTGGGCTGCCGTCTCTGTGTAAGGCGCCATGATCGCCTGCGCCCCGGCATCCAGTGCCTGGCGGGCCAACTCTGGATCGTTGCAGGAAATCCGAACAAATGGAGCGAGATTCCGGCTGTTATACAGATGACACATCGTGGCCAACTGACAGCGGTCGAGTGGAATATGTTCGGTGTCGATAAAGACAAAATCGAGGCCGATGGATGCAACATAGGTTGAACAGAGCGGCATCGGGCACGTAACTAAGGTGCCATACAGCCGCTTTCTTTGGATAACGGCATCCTTAAAGTCATTTGCAATCATACGATCAATCCGCTTTGACGCCGATTTGTTTATATGACCGGGTAGCGTGGGCAAAAACGGTGTCGTCAATTTTTCCGGTATCGGCGGTCATGAGAGCTTCGATATATTCTTCGTGCGAGTACATCACCTCTTCCAGTTTTTGGGCGTCGATGCTGCGCTTGACGCTGATGAGTGTAAAGAGCGGGGTGGCGATTTGGTCGAGCGTCTTGAATAAGATTTCATTCATCGCTTTACGCCAGATGTAACGGTGAAAGTTGAGATCCGCTACACTGGCGTCATAATAGAGATTTGCTAACTGCGCCTGGGTAATTTTTTTGGATAATTGATAGAGCTGGTCATAATCCGCAGTGTTCATGTTTTTGATCGCTTCATGACATGCGACTTTTTCCAGGCAGGTGCGCACCTGGAGGCGCTCTTTGATCTCCCGGTCGGATAATTGGGTGACGGACGTGCCCTTGTGCGGTATTTTCGTGGCCAGACCAATCTGTTCGAGCTGAAAGAACGCCTCGCGAATGATCGACTGGCTGACATCAAATTGCTTGGCCAGTTTCAGCTCGCGCAGCATGGTGCCGGGCGTCAATTGTCCGGAGAAGATGGCGTTTTTAATCGTTTCGAAGACGTATTGACTCCGGGTAAGGTTTTTAAAGGGCACAAAGTTCATCGGCATTTGCGCAGTCATTTTAACAAATCCCCATATTAGTCCCATAAACTATAAGAATGGATCGCTAAT
>JAFGSU010000433.1 GCA_016934435.1 Candidatus Zhuqueibacterota bacterium
AGTTTGTGTTTTATGGTTTGCATAACCTAATTTAAAACAAAAACTTGTTAGATGAAACAGCTTTTTTTATGAATTATTCAGGCTAGAAATTCGAATCGTTATAGTAAAATCTTTTCACCAAAAATATTAATCGCAGAAGATGCATTAAAAATAAGCGCCACTTTGGACTTTGATGATTTTGTGCCTCAAGGAGGAGTCTACTTTGGCACTCCAAAAGATAAAAAATATTCCATTAAATATTTGCTTGGTTTAGTGAATTCAAGATTTTTATCTTATATATATAAAGCCCTATACGCTGGTATGCATATGGGGGGCGGATACTTGAGATATCGCTCAAGGTTTTTAGAGAATCTTCCTGTACCAGAAAAGATGTATTCTGATGATATGGAAAATATCGATATGTTGGTTGACAAAATCCTCGCCATCACCAAAGACGACGATTCTCTGCAAAACCCCGCCAAGCAGGCGCAGGTCAGGGAATACGAAAAACAAATCGACCAAATGGTCTATGACCTCTATGACTTGACGGAGGAGGAGATCAAGGTTGTGGAAGGGGACAATACAAAATAGAGCGCCATGATAATACCGGATGACTTGTCCATTGACGAAAGATCCGCCTTGACGGCAGCCGACGAAAACATCATCCAAATAGCTATGATGCGCTGCCTTCTGTATTCGGCAAGTAGGCGCACAGTCGTGAAAATAAAAAGGTATAACAAGAAAATGGAGTTGACGCAAAGCGGATTGATGAAATCCGGTAGCCGTTGCCCCGCAAAGTATAATGGATACTTTGAAACAATACTACCGCAGAGTTTTGCGCAACTCAAATGAAATGTAAAAAGGAGCAATAATGAGTTCAAAAATTTCGAGGCGGTCGTTTTTGCAACGCACCGCACTGGCTTCGGCCGGGATCGCTGTGGCCGGCGCCGGATTTTCCACCAGGAGTTACAGCCGCATCCTCGGCGCCAATGATCGCGTCCGGTTCGCCGTCATCGGATTGCACGGCCGCGGCCGGGAACACATCGGTTCCATCGCCGCTTGCCGGAATGCCGTGGTCTCGCATATCTGCGATGTGGATGCCCGGGAAATGGACAAAGGGGCGCAGATGGTGCAGGACCATTTTGGCGTTGCACCGCAGAGGCAGAAAGACGTTCGCAGGCTGCTCGAATCCAAGGATATCGACGCCATCACCATTGCCACGCCGGAACATTGGCATACGCCGATGGCGATGATGGGATTGCGGGCCGGGGTACACGTTTACGTCGAAAAGCCGCCGTCGCATAATCCGGCTGAAGGCGAGCTGCTGATCGAGGCGCAGAAAAAATACGGCCGTCTGGTGCAGATGGGTAATCAGGCGCGCTCATCGGTCCAGACGCAGGAAGCCATGCAAAAAATACATGAGGGCGTCATCGGCAGGGCGTATTTCGGCAAGGCGTGGTACAGTAACAGCCGCAAATCCATCGGCATCGGCAGGGAGGTGCCGGTGCCGGACTATCTCGATTGGGAATTGTGGCAGGGACCGGCGCCGCGGCGGCCCTACAAAGACAATATCCATCCCTACAACTGGCACTGGTTCTGGCACTGGGGCACCGGCGAAACGCTCAACAACGGCACCCATGAAGTAGATCTCTGCCTGTGGGCATTGCAGGCGGGGTATCCGAATAAAGTGAGCGCCAACGGCGGTAGATATCATTACCATGATGACTGGGAGTTCTACGATACCCTGGTTACCAGTTTTGAGTATAAAGACAAACTGATAACCTGGGAGGGCAAGAGCTGTAATGCTTTCAACTATCACAATCGCGGCCGCGGCGTCACCATCCACGGCACGGAAGGGACGGTCTTGATCGACCGAAACGGGTATGAAATTTACGACCATGGCAATAAACGCGTGTTCAGCTTTGAAAAAGCGGAAAAGGATGATACCATCGACGTGAGTGGTGGGGGGCCTCTGACCGATGCCCATTTTCAAAATTTCATCAACGCCATTCGCAGCGGAGAAAAATTAAATTCGCCGATCGATGAGGGTAACGTCAGCGTTACCATGCTGCTGCTGTCCAACATCGCCTATAAGACGGGACGGACACTGAATCTGAATACATCCAACGGGCAGATCAAAAAGGATAAAAAGGCGATGAAACTATGGAAGCGGGAATACGAACGCGGATGGGAGCCGGAGGTGTAAGAGGCGATTAGACTGATCACCCTGCTGAAATTTACGTGCATCCGGATCGGTTCGACAAAAAATGGGATGCAGGATAGATAGAGTATGGCTTATATGGGGATTAAGAGGGATTGGTTTACGCGCAACGCGCAATACCTCCGGAATTGCCTTTGAGATAGAGGGCAGAGGATGAATGCATCTGTCTATTGGGACGGTATGGAGCATTGGGATTGTTAAAGAGCAGGTCAATTAAGTTCACATCTAAAAAAGTCGTAACCGCCCGGTGCCTATTATGTGCGTCTACCCCGATAAAAACCTTTGACCTTAAAAACAATTTGTTTAATTTAAAGCCATCCCTAAAACAGATGACAACATCGAAGCGAATATGAATGATAAGGAACATCATGCGCACGAATCGTACCTATACCAACCTTCAATTAACCGCTCTTGTTTTATTGCGAATTTCCATCGGCTGGCTTTTCCTCTATGAGGGATTGTGCAAGCTGGGCGATCCTTACTGGACTTCGGCCGGGTATCTTTTAGAATCCAAATGGCTGTTTGGCTCTTTTTTCCGATCGCTGGCACAGAGTCCCAATACACTGGCCGCCGTGGATTTCCTCAATATATGGGGATTGATCCTCATAGGGACGGGATTAATCGCCGGATTTCTGACCCGGTATGCCTGCTATGCCGGAATGGTTCTGTTGCTGCTTTATTATGTGACCAATCCGCCCCTGATCGGACTGGAACATTCTCTGCCTGGTGAGGGTAACTATCTCCTCATTAATAAGAACCTGATCATGGCAGCGGCGTTGCTGGTTCTGGCGTTTTTCCCCACCGGTCATATACTGGGATTGGATCGGTTGATGATCAGGCTGCGTCGATGAATAGGGCGGGCGATTTCTGATTATTTAGCAATTTGATTTTTACAGCCGATGGTCTCTTATTATGGAAGATCATCACAATTGATAGAGGGTATCAATAATGCGAAAAAAACCCGACCCCCGGAGAAAGACATCACAACATCGTAAGGCTGATAGCGGTTTAAATCGCCGGGATCTATTAAAAGGATTTGCCTCACTGCCGGTTTTTGGTGTTTTCGCCTTTGAATTTCTCAAAAAAAGGTCCTATGAGAATAGACTTAAAGAGGATTTGCTTCAGGAACTGGGTATAACCGAGCCTGCGACGGCTGTTGAGCCCAAGACGACGTTCAAAAAACCGGGTCAGCTGGTGCGCGTCGGCATTATCGGTTTTGGCATTCGGGGAGAGCAGATTGCCCGGGCATTGGGATTCGCCCATCCGGATTGGATCGAAAATGAAAAGAAAAAACAGCAGGAGCGCAGATCCGATAATCTGGAGGTTTGGTTGAATCAGCCCGATCTGAATGTGGCGATCACCGGCGTATGCGAAGTATTTGATCTCAGAGCCCGGCGCGCCATGGAAGTCATCCGCAATCCGGTTCGTCCCGGCGGTGCGCCGGCGCTGACGCAGGTGAGGCGGTTCAGGAGCTATCGCGAGATGGTGACCAGCAACGAAGTGGATGCCGTCGTCATCACCACGCCCGATTTTCACCATGCGCCCATGGCCCTGGCGGCGGTCAGGGAAGGCAAACACGTTTATTGCGAAAAATGCATGACGCGCACGGAAGAAGAAGTCTATCAGCTTGAAATGGCTGTGAACAAAGCGCGAAAAAACAAGAACGTCATGTTCCAGGTAGGGCATCAGTACAAACAAAATGAGGTCTGCTACAAAGCAAAGGAAATTTTAGATAAGCACATATTGGGCCCGGTGACGCTGGTGGAGACCACCACCAATCGCAATACGCCCGACGGTGCCTGGGTGCGTCATCTGGATAAAAACGGCCGTCCTAAACCGGGCAATGAACAGAGCATCGATTGGCCGGAATGGCTGGGATCCGCGCCAAAAGCGCCATTCAGCCTGGATCGTTATTACAACTGGACCAAATACTGGGACTATGCCACCGGGATCAGCGGCCAGCTGTTTTCGCATGAATACGATACGGTCAATCATCTGTTAGGATTGGGCATGCCGGCGACGTGTGTGGCTTCCGGCGGCATCTATTTCTATAAAGACGGCCGCGAGATACCGGATATTTTTCATGCGACCTATGAATTCCCGCATAAAAATCTGACGCTTCTCTACAGCGCATCGCTGGCCAGTGCCCGGCCGCGGCATAGCGTCTACATGGGGCATGACGCCTGGATGGAAGTGGGTCATTTTTTAAATGTTTATCCCGACGAGCGGTCGACGCGTTATGAAGCGAAAATTGAAAACAAAATTATCGATCCTTCGCGGCCCATTTTTACCTTTTTGCCGGGTTCGCGCGGCATCGATGCGATAACCTCGGCTTCGGAAAAATATTATGCCACCCGCGGCTTGATGTATACCTACAGGGATAACCGGCGCGTCGACGTGACCCACCTGCATCTGGCGGAATGGCTGAACGCCATCCGCAACAGCACGCCGCTGAGTTGTCCCATCGAAAAGGGCGTGGAATCAACCCTGGCCTGCCATATGGCTACAAGAGCGTATCGTGAACAGGGAAAGGTGATATGGGATTCAGTGCGGAGGAGGATTGTGGTGACCGGATCAACATGAATTTTAAATATCAATTGTTAAAACGCGCCTGGATGTATGAGACACACCACGGTGTATCCATATCACAATTTCACCGATCCAACTTACGGGGTTTTACTCTTACCATTGTGTTGTTATAAATATTTCACGCCTGCGACGTTGATCCACACCCTGTTGGCAGGGTTGACAATACCGTCTAATCTCATGACGGCGCACTTTCAAATACGCTGCACGCTCCTCATAGTAATCCCCCGGCGATCATGGAAATATCATTTAAAGCGTACATTATGTCATTCTGCAAGAATCCATTGTCGATAGCCATTCAGGTTCGCTGACAGCTACCTGGATCGCCAACCACAATGGATGCTTACAGCATGACATGGTGGTATGACACAAAGCAGGAAGACACGCAGTCAGGGACTGCGTCTTGCCCGTTCTGTAAAAAAATTGCAAAAAAGCTTGACATTTAAATAAATAGTATTAAATTATTCTATATATCAAAACATTTTTTACATATCAACCTGGTACTTGTTGGCTTACTTTTTATAAATATTGGATGCTGTGCCGGCCTGTGTGGAAAAAACGGCGGGCGAATTTCTGTTTGATTTCCCCTGTATTGGCTCGATTGGAGTGAGTGTTTTGATATAAAAAAGCTTGCTGGTGGTGTGAACTGAAGGCAAATTCTGAGTATCATGATGAAACGTCCTGAAAGTTTTACCGGATCCAAGTACCATGTTCCCAACCTGGTACGCGCCCTGCAGATCGTCGAGTTGCTGGCCGAATATCCCGACGGATTGAACACCAGCGAAATTGCGGAGATGCTCCATTACCCGAAGAACAGTGTTTTCCGCATCACCATGACTCTACTGGACCACGGCTATCTTTTGCGCGAAAATTCGGCAAAAAAGTATCGTCTGTCGCGCAAACTGTTGATTATCGGTTATGCTTCGCTCACCGAACATAATCTCATAGAGAAAGCTTCCCCGATCATGCGCGAGCTGCGTGATCTTACCAGGGAAACGGTGCCTCTGGGTGTGCTGCACGGGGAGGAGGGCGTCATCATCGAGCAAATATCCGGCACTCATGCGTTTCGATTTATGTATGAACCCGGCAAAAGATTTCCGTTGCACGCTTCGGCGCCGGGCAAGGCCATCCTCGCTTTTTTGCCCGTAAAAGAATGTGAAGCCATATTACTCAAACTTGCCTTTGCTAAATTTACCGAACGAACCATCATCGATAAGGATATATTTCGCGATGTGCTGATACAAACGCGCAGGCAGGGGTATGCGATCGATCTTGCCGAGGGCAATGACGGCGTACATTGTGTTGCAGCACCGATCATGGATCAGACCGGCTATCCCATCGCCGCCATCTGGGTGACCGGTCCGTCCAATCGATTACGGGTGGAGGATTTCGATCGTACCGGTCAGGCTGTTGCCGAACACGCCGCCCGCATTTCGACCAGTATGGGATATGTCATTGAGACGCACGTGCCAAAGCTGACGGCCTGAATTTTGGTTATTAAAAATATTTATATAAAAAAACAAAAAATGCTTGACAAAAAATATAGAATGCTTATATTTACTAGAGCAGCGCTCTATTAAACATCCGAAACGGCTTCGCCAACATCTCCACCGCGAACGGGCTGAAATTAAGCTCGCTTTCGTACTGCGTGAGGGAACTTGAACGCATATGGTCTGTGGTTATATATTCGAAAGCATAACTCTCTTACTCCGATTCTGAAGCAAACGGCCGAATTAACTGTAACCAGGGTCATGGAACAGCCCAGCAGAAGAAATAAAAATCAGGACAAGTACGAAGATATCTTGCATGCGGCCAAAAGACTGTTTTCCGAGCAGGGATACGAAAAGACTTCCGTGCGTCAGATCGTGCAGCAGGCAAATACGTCTATGGGAAATTTATATTTTTACTTCCCGAATAAATTGAGCATTTTAAAGACCATATGCAAAACCTATATCAACATCCTGCGAGATCAGATTCCAAAAATCCATGCGCTTTCATTGAGTCCGGAATTCGGATTTGCCCTGGATTTGAAAATTGGTTATATCAATACGCTGGAAAATCCGCGGCTATTTCCGCTGTGGCTGGTGATTCGCAAGATACCGGAAATCCATCGTTTTTCACTGGAGAATAAAAAAATCCGTTTAAAGACGTTTTTTGGCGACCAATTTGAAGAGGATGAACTGGAAACCCTGGCCATGGCGATTCAGGGCATTGCCGACTCGTTTTACGAACAGAAAGGAGCGGGCCGGATCGATTTGAGCGCCGTTAATCCGGCCTATAAAATAATCGATTATTCCTTGCGGCTGTTAGGATACGCCCCCTCGCGCATCGACCACGTCATTCAGGGTGTTGAAAATTATATTAAGCAGAACAACATCACAGTCGGAGAATATTTTAAAAATTAACCTGACATCATAACCGTTTCTAAAGGAGGTGATTTTTTGCCGTATTTATCCCGTTTTCAAATGAAAGGAGGTGATAAATTATAGCCTTTGATGTACCAGTAGCGTTATTGCAGTATCTTATGCGATTAAATCACATTTCCATGATCTCTTAAACTTAATCGACAGGAGAAGGAGGGATCTATGCAACGTTTTAAATTTTTGTTAGTTTTCTTTATGTTTGTTTTTCTCGCCCTTTCCTTTTCGGCGGTGGCTGACGAAATGGCGGGAGTTGTAGCGGGACGGGTTTCCGATGAAAGCAGCGGCGACTTTTTACCCGGCGCCAATGTGATGTTAAAGGGAACCAGTTATGGCGATGCCACCGATCGAGAGGGGGAGTACGTCATTGCCAACGTGCCTCCCGGAACGTACACCCTGAGCGTTACTTACATCGGTTATGAGACTGTCACCGTCGAGGTCACGGTCGCCGCCGGCGAAGAAACCAAACAGGATGTGCCCTTAAAAGTCAGTTATGTGCAGATGGGCCAGGTGGTGGTGGAAGGTATCCGCCAGGGACAGATCAAAGCCCTCAGCCAGCAACGCACCGCCAACAACATCCAGAACGTGGTGGCACAGGAGCAGATCGAGCGTTTCCCTGATGAAAATACGGCTGATGTGCTGAAGCGAATCCCCGGCCTCTATATTCAGAACAGCCTGGGTGAAGGTCGTTATGCCCTGATCCGCGGCACCGACTCGCGCTTGAACATCATCACCGTCAACGGACAAAAATTGGCCACCAATCGTCCCGAGGAGCGCTATCCGCAGCTGGACATCATCGGCTCCAGCCAGCTGGCATCGGTGGAAGTGACCAAGGCCCTGACGCCGGATATGGACGGCGATGCCATCGGCGGATCCATCAATCTGGTTACGCGCAGCGCTTTCGACTATAGCAGCCGGAGAATCGATGTCACCCTCGGCAGCGGTTATACCGACATCGAAGGCAAAGCGTTGACCCAGGGCAAGCTGCATTACAGCAATGTCTTCGGCTCCAATGGCAAGCTGGGCGTCACCTTTACCGCCAACTGGGATCAGAAGAATCGCGGCACCCACAACACCGAGCCGCGCTGGGACGACAAGCAGGATGTCAACAAAAATGAGATTCCTTTCGCCCTGACCGAAGTCACATTGATGGATTATAACACCATCTTCACCCGTATGGGCGTCGGCGGCGGGCTTGAGTATCGGCCGAGTCCCAATCACCAGTGGAACATTCATGCCTTATTCAGCCAGTTCAGTGATGAGACCTTCCGTGGTCGCAATCGCCTGCGTGTGGACAAGGGTAATTATTTGAATCCGGAAGGCACCTTGACGGAAAAATCCAGGATCGTGCGCGATCATACTTACCGCACCGAAGATCTGATCCAACAGCAATACTCTTTCGGCGGTTTGCACAAATTCGGCAACAAGATGCTGGATTACTCCATCGCTTACAGTTTTGCCGACGAGACCCACAAACCGCAATACGCGTGTGAATGGGAATTCGATGAAAAAGTTAATTTAAATCTCGATCTGAGCAAGCCGGAGGCGCCGCAGTGGACCTTTACCAATATCGATGATGCGCTGCAGTACGATGCCAGCAAGTATACATTCGCACAGATCGACTATCGCAATACCTATGCGCACAATGAGCAGACCATCGGCGCCCTCAATTTCAAGATGCCGTACAACCTGTTCGGCTATCCATCGGAATTGAAGCTGGGCGGCAAGGCGACATTTTCGCAAAAAGATCGTGATGAAGATCGCTGGAAGTACAAGTGGAAGGGCGACAAATTCAAGATGGATACCATGCTCGATGATGAAGAAGAAAAAGACTTTTTTAACGGCAACTATGACCGCTTTGGCCCGGTTCCGGATCAGGAAAAAGTAGAAGACTTTTTCGAGGCCAACAAAGACGGCCTACTGCAGGGCGAGTTCAATTATCAGGATTCAGAAGGTCAGAATTTCATTGCCAAGGAAAACGTCTTCGCTTACTATGCCATGACCACGGTCAACGTCGGCAACTGGATGTTCCTCGGCGGTCTGCGTCACGAGTTCACCAAGAATGATTATCGCGGCACCGAACTCTATTTTGACGACAGCGGTGATTTCTCCAGCATGCAGCGGGTGGATTCGAAACGGGATTACAACAATATTCTGCCCATGCTGCACGCGCGCTATCGTTTCACACCGATGACCAATGTTCGTTTGGCCTATACCCATGCCATTGCGCGGCCGAACTACTGGGACTATGCGCCTTATCTGTGGGTGAATCCGGATGACGAGGAAATCAGTTCGGGTAATTCGGATCTGAAGCCAACGACTTCGCAGAACGCCGACCTGATGCTGGAGCACTATTTCCAGGGCATTGGTATCGCTTCCGGCGGTTTCTTCTTCAAGAATCTCAAGGATATTATTTACGTGCAGACCTCCAAGATCGAAGGCGGCGTCTATGATGACTTTGATCTCGAACAGGCGATCAACGGCGGCTCGGCCAAGTTGTACGGATTTGAACTCAACTGGCAGCAGGAATTGTCGTTCCTGCCCGGTTTCTTCAGCGGCTTCGGCATATACGCCAACTATACCCACACATGGGCGGATGCCAATCTTTTAGATCGCGAAGGCTATCTGCCAGGGCAGGCGGGTGATGTGGCCAATGCTTCGCTGGGATACGAAAAGTACAACTTTTCCGCCCGCATCAGCGCCACCTATCGCGACAAGTTCATCTCCGAGGTCGGCAAGGACAAAGAGAGGGATTTGTGGTATAACGAGCATCTGCAGCTCGACTTTTCTGCAAACTATAATGTATTTCCATGGATGCAGGCCTATGTGGATGTCGTCAACATCACCAATGAGCCTTCCTACGAATACATGGGAGACTATAGCCGTCCCCGGGTAGTCGAGTATTTTTCCTGGTGGATGAAAGGCGGACTCAAGTTCAGGTTTGGAAAATAAGATCGAAATCTGATAAGCCTCACTCATCGATCCGGCTCTAAAACAGACGGCGCAGGATTTGGTTCTGCGCCGTCTGTCAATTATAACGTCATGAAATCCCGTGCACTTCAAGGCAAAAAGTTTGAAGGAACCGATTGGAAGAAATAGAAAGTCGAATAGACAAAATGGGGGTTATATGCAAACTTGGAGGATTCTCATGCGAGTAGCCACAGCAAATTTTATGCGCTGCTGGATGATATCACTGCTGACTATAACCGTTACCGCTGCATTTTCTCAGACCGTCAATATTTCGCCGAAAAATCTCTATTTCGGCAGAATTCCAGAGGGTAAAAAGGCCCAGCGTGATATTTTAATCTACAATATCGGCACCAAGACGCTGAACATCAGCAAGTTGCGCATCGAGGGTACGGATGCCGCGCTGTTCAAGATGGCGCCCGACCCCGGCAGTGTTTCGTTGGGTATTGCGCAAAAACTGGTATTACCGATTGAATTTTTACCAGCTATGGACGGGTCGTATAGCGCAAAGCTCATCGTCGAAAGCAATGCGGCCTCCAGTCCCGATATCGCCGATCTCTCGGGGATATCCACCGACCTCGATAAGGGCATCATCACCTTCGAACGCATTTTTGGCAGTCCGGATGGCGACGGCACCGGTTCGGTGCGCGAAACCGCCGACGGCGGCTTTATCATTGCCGGCTCGATGGTACGGCTGAACGAAGACTACAGCGATGCCACACTCACCAAGACCGACAAATACGGCCAGTTGGAGTGGCGGCGGTGGTACGGCGAGGAGGATTGGAGTGAGGGGCTCGGCGCCGCCATCGTCACGCCGGACGGTGGCTATATCGCGGTGGGATCGCATAAGCATTCCGCACAATTGGGTCAACCCGATATCTATGTCGTAAAGACGGATGCATCGGGAAATCTCGTCTGGCAAAAATCGTACTTTCAATCCGTATTTAAAGCGGATGAAAGTTCGGATATCATCGCGACCGCGGACGGCGGATATATCATCGCCGGTGACACACAGAAAGAGCAGGATAAAGATGCCTATTTGATCAAGATCGATGCCGACGGCAAAGTACTGTGGGAAAAACTGTACGGTGGGATCGGCGGTGAAGATATCGCTGCCATCAAACCCTCCGGCGACGGCGGATACGTCTTTGTCGGTTCCAGCAGCACCTATAGCACCAGCGGACCGAGTGATTATGACTTTTATCTGGTCAAAGTGGATGCCAGCGGCAACCAAGTCTGGCAAAAAAGCTATGGCGGCACCGATTGGGACAAAGCCGGCGGTTTCACCATGACCGGCGATGGCGGTTATCTGCTGGCAGGTTACACGGCCAGCCCTGAATTCGGCGCCGTTGCCCGCGATGCCTATCTGATCAAACTCGATGCTGCCGGTAGTATAGAGTGGCAAAAGTTGTACGGCTGGGAGCACAAGGACGGCGCTACCGAAGTCATCACCACCGACGACGGCGGTTACCTCTTTGTCGGCAGTTCGGAAAGATATTACGACACGGCGTTTGAAGTCTGGCGATCCGATATATATGTTGTAAAGACCGATGGCGGCGGCGTCGAACAATGGAGCAAAACCTTTGGTGATGTACAGGAAGAGAGCGCTGCCTTTGTAAGGCAATGCAGCGACGGCGGCTATATCATCAGCGGCCGTACCAGCAGCTATAGCAAAGATAATGATATTTATCTGATAAAGCTAGGCCGTGACGGCAAGTTTACCGCCGTGCAGCAACCTGTAACCGAGCTCCCCAAAGAATTTGCACTCGAACAGAACTATCCGAATCCATTTAATGCCGTTACATCAATTCAATATCACCTGCCGTATACCGGCAACGTCGAACTGGCTGTCTTTAATATTCAAGGACAACAGGTGTGTACACTCATCAACGGTGTGCAACAAGCCGGATCATATTTAATTCGATGGAACGCCGATGATCTGGCTGGAGGATTTTATTTTTACAGATTGCATACGGAAGGCCTGGTACAGACCAGACGGATGCTGTTGCTGAAATGAGCTCCATCGGTACAAACATTAACTATAGGAAAGCATGTGAAAAATAAAAAAACCTATCACGGCGTGGTCATACCCATGCTCACACCTTTCAAGCAAGACGGCACCCTGGATGAAGATGCTGCCGTCAAACTAGTCGATCACATCCTTGAGGCCGGAACCCTGCCCTTCATTCTCGGAACGACCGGTGAATCGGCTTCCATACCATTTGAAATGCGCATCCGACTGGTAAAATTGGTTACCGACCATGTAAAATCCGAGTCGGTGGTTTTTGCCGGTATCTCGGATAACTGCATCGACAACTCTTTATACCTGGCCGGGACGTTCTACGATCTGGGCATTAAAGCTTTTGTGGCGCACCTGCCGTCTTATTATCCGCTCACAGCCGATATGATGCTGGCACATTTTGAAAAATTGGCTGAGCGATGCCCCGGTGATATTTTGATCTATAACATCAAATCCACCACCCATATGACCATCCCGATCGAGGTGATCGAGAAACTGAGCCGGCATGAAAAGATCGTAGGCCTGAAGGATTCCGACCGCGACCTGGAGCGCTTGCAAACACTGACTAACCTTTTTGCCGGTCGCGCGGATTTTTCCCTCTTTTGCGGTTGGACGACCCAATCAGCCGCTACCCTGCTGATGGGTTTTGACGGCATCGTGCCCAGCACCGGCAATCTGATTCCGGCCAAATTCAGCCGGATGTACGACGCGGTGATGCGCGGAGATCAACAGACGGCGCAGCAATGGCAGGCCGAAGTAAATCCCATTGCCGAAGCGCACCAGGCCGGTCTGCTCGGCAGTCAAGCCATTGTTGCCTTAAAAGTGATGATGGATGAAGCGGGCCTGTGCGGACCCAATGTACTTCCGCCGCTGACGAGGTTGAGTTCGGAACGGGAAAAACAGCTTCGGGATGCGGTGAAACAATTACAATAACCATGTTTATTTCCCAAATTCGGTGTTTCCCCACGAACCGGGATGAAAATGTGCCACCCTACAGGATTACCTAATTAACCTGCAGGCATCTAATCGGTTTTTCTTAAACAAAGGAAGGCAATATGATGTTACACGGTCGTTTATCTCTTATTGGCATTTTTCTGATCCTCTTCTCGCTGATGTGTCAGATGGTTTGGGCGCAAAGCGATGAAAAACCCATTGTGCTCAATCCGGGTCCGCATCTTTTCATCGACGACTATCTCATCGCCGAGCAGTCGTTTTTGAGCCGAACGGTGAATCATCCGATAAAGTTGCCCGAACCGGTAGTAACCGGCGGCGCCGACGGCGACCAGTGCTTTCAACCCTACATGAGCGTACTGCGCGACCCGGTGACCGAGCACTTTCGCATCTGGTACGGCACGCCGGAAAGCGCCAGTCAATCCCACATCGGGTACATGGAATCGGAAGACGGCATTCACTGGATTCGCCCGCATCGAGTACTGAAAGACCCGCATGTGATCAAATTCGGCGTTTCGGTGGTGGATCGCGGCGCGGCTTTTGCCGATCCTGCGCAACGGTATCTGTTTGCCGCTTACGACCGTGGCGGTTTGAAAATTTCCACTTCTCCTGACGGTTTGACCTGGGAAGCTATGACGGACACCTGTGTTCTCAAGCATAACCACGACATCACTTCGCTGCACTGGGATCCCATTCGCCAGCACTATCTCGCCATCGTCTCCGTCTGGCAGCGAAGGGAGGACTGGAAGGATAACCAGCGCATCCCGCATCAGAGTGTGAGCTCTGATCTGATTCACTGGCAAAAGCCGTGGCCCATCATCACGCCAAAAATCGGCGCCCCCATCGAGCAGGGCGAAATGCAGTTCTACGCCATGTCCGGCGTGATACCGAGAGGGGAGTTGCTCATTGGCCTGGTAAAAGTGTTGCGTGACGACCTCAACGCTACCCCGGGCAAGACCGGTGTCGAAATGGGCGACCTGGATCGCAAAGCAGCGGGATTGGGCTACACAGTGCTCGCCTGGACGAGAGACGGTGTGACCTGGCAGCGGGATCATGAGCCATTTCTCGATCGTGATCCGGTGCCCGGAACATGGGATCACGCCATGGCCTGGGGCGACGAGCAGATCATCGTCGACGACCAGACCTTTATCTATTACGGCGGTTATGCGCGCGGCCACAAGGTTGCCAGGTTCGACGAACGGCAGATCGGCCTGTCGCGCATGCCGAGGGATCGCTATGTGGCGCGGGAGGCGGACCTCAATACAGGCACTTTGATCACCAGGCCGGTTGTCCTGAAAGGCAATCGTCTGACGGTGAATGCCAGGATTGTCGGCGAAATGCGATTGCGACTGCTGGACCGGGACGGTAAACCGCTGGCGAACTTAAACTGGACGGAGTTAAAAGGTGATGAGGTGGATATTCCGGTCGAATGGAGCGCTGATTTGAACTCGCTCGCTGGAACGCCTGTCCGACTCGCATTTCAGC
>JAFGSU010000434.1 GCA_016934435.1 Candidatus Zhuqueibacterota bacterium
AAACAGATTTTTTTGTATCCGTTTCGGCGATAGAGAGAAACAAGTTCATAGTAATTAGAAATCTAATCCGGTTGCTCGGTACGAATCGCTCTTTGTGCGCGCATCCGTTCCGATGGATATTTCCGCGGAAAATTTCCGCACCTTTGTTTTCTTTCCGCGATGCAGGCGAGTATATCGATCAATATAATTAATAAATAATCAATACGTTATAGTTTTTATTCCGGATGGCATGCAATTTGTATAACATCGTGCAAAGGATAACCGGAAAGGAGAAAATCATGAGAATCTTATCTTATTTAATGCCGAGCGGGATATTTATCTTTCTGTTCATGAGCGGTTGCTGTGAGTATCCCTATGAAAACGTCGATAATACGATTTACAGCGCCAGTGAAGAATTTTCCTATGAAGTCGAGATAGGCAGCCTGCAACAGTTCAAAATAACCGCGATCAATGGTCCGATTGATCTGGTGGGCATTCCTGGCACATCATCCGTGCGCATCTGGGGGGAAAAAATAGTGCGTTCCGAGAGCATCGATGATGCCGAATCGCATTTAGACGACCTGAGGGTGAGTGTCGTCCAGGATGATGGGACGCTCTACCTGCGGACCGAGCAGCCGGAGCGGTCGCACGGCCGGGAGTACATCATCAGTTATCACATCAGAATACCGGCGCATTGGAAAGTCATCCAAAGCCTGGTCAACGGTGATGTCGTCTTGGATGCCGTCTCCGGCGATGTTTGCGCCAATTTGGTGAACGGCGCCATCCTGTTACGTGATCTATCCGGCAGTGTATCGGCTGCGGTAACCAACGGTAATCTGGATGCGCGTATTAATTTGCCCGTCGCCGGATACTGCACACTGACCACGGTGAATGGACAAATACAGTTAGACGTACCGACCACCACTTCCGCCATGTTCAGCGCTTTGGCGATGAATGGCAACATCAGCATGCAGAACCTGACGCTGGTCGACAGTGAGAGTTCGCGCACCAGTTTAAAGGGCAAACTCGGCGCCGGCGAAGGGACGATTACATTGAGTGCGGTGAACGGCCAAATAGCCGTGTTGGGATATTAATTTTTGCGGACAGGAATGTCCGCGTTCCCCTTTAGTCTCAATTCAGCACTACCAGCCGGCGCACCAGCGCCTGATTTTCTGCGTACAGCGTGCAAAAATAGACGCCGGTCGAGAGCGATGCGCCGTTGAAATGCACCACATGTGTACCCGCGGCTAGGGATTCATTCAACAATAATGCCACTTCACGGCCTAAAAGATCGAACACGGCCAGGCGTATCCGCATGGCGGCGGGCAGTCCGAACCGAATCGTGGTTTCGGCGTTGAACGGATTGGGATGATTTTGCGCCAGATAGAATTGCATCGGCAACGCACCGGGTTGGTCGGCAATTTCTGTAAGGCCGTCCCAACCGGCCAATCGCGCCAGCAGCCACCAAAGAGCGCTGCCTTTCAAGGCACAATTTAGACACTTCGAATGGGCACAACCGCTGCAATGGCTCGCTATTTTTGTCAGGATATGCGTCGGATGGGCGGCGATCCATTCGTCGGCCCAGTTAGCATCGCCCCAGGGATTGCCGTCGCCGTTCGCGTCGTATTCGCAGCCGTCGGTGGCATATTTTTCCATATAATTGACCGTGCCGGATGGATCGAAGCTTTCGATGTCGGCAAAATCAAACAGAATTTTATTGTTGTCCCGGCAATAGGCGCGGATTTGCTCATTGCGAATGTGCAAATTTCCGTTTTTGCCTGATCCGTCCAGATGACCGGTCATATAGACGAATTTGACATTCGGATATTGCTGCTCCAGCTGGTTCATGGCTGTGAGATAGGTGTTGATCCCCTGTTCGCTGTTGTCGGATACACCGCCGCACCAGGACCAGATGACCACGTTGCGATCGTTGTTGCTGCGATCAAGCGCCTGCCGGGTGGCGTCGCGCCAGGCCAGATCGCCTGCGTGTCCCAGATCGTTAGCGCCGGGAAAACAGTGGTCATTGAAAAAAATCCCCGGTTGCAAATCCCACCCCGAGTAGGCGTAATCAAACAGAGGGCTCAACTCATTTTTAATCGCCTTCATGCCAGTCACCAGCTGGCTGCCGTGCGAGGTGTGGCCATACCCGACGCGAAGATTATTTTTCGCAGCCTGAATCCATGCCTGTGGAATTTTTTGCACATCCGTGCAGTGATGGTCGATGATAATTGCGCCATGACTGAGTGTGGAGCAAATGAGAAGCAGCTGTAATATGGTTGTTTTTTTCATCTATAATTCCCTTTTTCGATTCGTAAATCACCTTTAAATTTAAGAAATATCTTAAAAATCCCAAAACATTCTTTTCCGCATTTCCCCAATCTTCATCAACGATGGCAAGAGGACAGGCGGTTGATCCTTCTTCACACGTTCTATTTACTGCGCAAGAGATTCCAGGATTTTTAAATTCGGTTTTGCACACAATGTCGTCTGAAAAAAGGCTTGTTTTTTTCTGCAAATATTCTAAGTTGACGAAAGTATCAAATACAATACAGAATGCCCGATTTAACGATGCCTGAAATCCAAGGTTTGAATCGATGAAATATATGACGTGAAAGATCTCGCACCCGTGTCGACACTGGAAAGGAATACCTCCGCAGCCGTTTCGCAGAAATTGCTGAGGCGACGCAAACTGACTGTGGCCGCCGTTGTGGCAGCGACGTTTCTTTTTCTGCTGTTTTATAATCTCGGTTCTTATTTTTTCATCAAGCGGATGGGGCGCCATCTGGAAGGGATGCTGGACCAGCGTCTGCAAGTCCTGGGTTCCCTTACGGCGCAGATCATCGAACGCAGCCTCCTCGATCTGGATAATCATGCCGATAAAAGCCTGCTGCAGTTGACGCTGAACCGCATCCGCCTCGATCACCAATTGGAAGCCGTTTATCTCATCGACCATCGCCGCGACGTGATCGTCGATGCCCGGCTCGATTGGCAGGATATTATGGTACGCAGCTATTTGCGGGAAGACAGCACCTCCATTGACCGCGCTCTCTCCGGTTTGGTGAGTGTCTCACAATTGCATACCATTGCCGACAACCATTTTAAAAGCGTCTACACCCCCCTCATCGATCTGAGCGGATCTGATTACATTCTGGTCATGGAGGCCAATGCCGACTTTTTGCAAGTCATGGCTATTTTTAACAGAGGATTATACGCCGGCGTGCTCACCAGCGTAATCCTGCTTGCTTTGCTGACGATTTTTCTGATGACAGCTACTTCTCTGTTTTTGCGCACCGAAGCGCGATTACACCAGGCCCGGCGGCTGGCGTATCTGGGACAAATGTCGGCCACGGTGGCGCACGAAATTCGCAATCCGCTGGCCGTCATCAAGAGTACGACGGATGTTCTGCGCGAAAAATACAGCGGACAGGCAAAGGTAAGCGACTTGTTTACCTATATCGATGATGAGATCAGGCGGCTCAATCAGCTGGTTAATGATTTTCTGTCCTTCTCCAAAGAACCCAGCCTCAAGATTGAGCCGACTGATCTGAGCCGGCTGATCCGACAGGTATTGGATACCTTCGCCGATCAGCCTGTAACCATTACATTTGAAGCGGAAGAGAACGCCTTCATCGTGCCATGTGATGCGGACAAAATTCGCCAGGTGCTCATCAACCTGTTGCTAAACGCCGTACAGGCAACGGATTCGCAACAATCAAGGATAGTGGTTCGATTGTCGGAGGCGCACTTGAGAAGAAAACCGTTTGCCTGCGTAAGCGTTTGCGATCATGGGCCGGGCCTGATGGGGAAAGGCAATGAGATATTTGAACCGTTTTTTACCACCAAAAGCAGCGGCACCGGTTTGGGCCTGGCGGTTTCGCGCCAGCTTGTGTACAGTCACGGCGGCATTATCGAAGCCATCGAGCCCGAGGATGGCGGAACCATACTGCGATTTTGCCTGCCGTGTTAGCGCCTGTGGGTGGAATAGGCGCTATAGACGATGCCGGCTACTGCGATCAAATCATATTAGGTATCAGGCGCATGAAAGGTAAGAAAAATGAAATCATATCGAATACTGATCGTAGATGATGAAAAGCGCATGTGCGCAGTGTTAAAGGAAGCGCTGGAAAGTGAGACCTTAGCGGTAACCACAGCCGACAGCGGCGAGTCCGCTACGGCCGCCCTGTCCGTTGATACCTTCGATGTCATTATCAGCGATATCAGAATGCCGGGTATCAGCGGTCTGGACCTTTTAAGACGCGTCAGGTCGACGGCGCCGGAGACGGAAGTGTTACTCATGACCGCCTATGCCGATGCCAAGACTGCCGTGGAGGCCATGAAAGCCGGCGCCTATGATTATATCATCAAGCCGTTTGAGATCGAGGATTTGCGCCACAAGATCAGCAATATACTTGACAAACACAACCTGCGCGAGGAGAACAGGGACCTCAAGAGTCAGCTTAAAACGAGATTTTCTTTGCAGAATATGGTCGGCCGAAGTGGGGCCATGCTGACGGTCTACCAATTGGTGGAAAAAGTGGCGCCGACGGATGCGACCGTGTTAATACGGGGGGAAAGTGGCACGGGGAAAGAACTGGTGGCTCGGGCCATTCATCAGCTGAGCAAGCGCAGTGGGGAGCCGTTCATAGCGGTGAATTGCGGCGCCCTGCCCGAGAGTCTGTTGGAAAGCGAATTATTCGGCCATGAGCGCGGCGCTTTCACCGGAGCCGAAAAGCAGAAACCCGGAAGATTTGAGCTGGCCGGAAGCGGTACGATGTTTTTGGATGAAATTGGTGATATTTCAGCCGCTACACAGATCAAATTGTTGCGCGTACTGCAGCAGCGGGAAATCGTCCGGTTGGGCGGCACCGAGACGATTAAAATCCACGCTCGCACCGTTGCCGCCACCAATCGCGATCTGGAAGAGGCGGTAAAAAATAACGCTTTTCGTGAGGATCTGTACTATCGCATTAATGTTTTTCCGGTGTTTTTGCCGCCTTTGCGCGAACGTCCGGAAGACATACCCGATCTGGTGGCCCATTTTCTGGAAATGCAGGGCGCCGACACCGACCATATCGATGCGCCATCGCTGGAGTGTTTGATGGCTTATTCCTGGCCGGGGAATGTCCGTGAACTGCAAAACGTCATCGAACGGGCCCTGATTATGTCCGCCGGTAACCGTATTAATTCCAACGATTTGCCGGCGCATGTCCGCGGTTCGGACATAACCGGCGTTCAAGAACAAAAATCCACCGATCTGACACTACAAGCCATGGAAAAGAGGCTCATCCAACGAGCCCTGGAAAAAGCGGAAGGAAATAAAACGCTGGCAGCAAAAATGCTGGGCATCACCCGCCGGCAACTCTACTCAAAATTGGAGCGCCTGTGAGCTGGAACTAATCTGTTGGCGCAGCATTTAATAATGGAGTAAAAGTCGATACTCCAACGGGACGATGAAATAAAAACTTGCAATTCTCCGCAAAAAATGGTTACATTCAAGATATATTATTTCCGGACTGTTCTGGGAAAAGTGAAAGAAATTCGACAAATTATCGTATAGGGTATAAAAAAAGGAGGAAAGCATGAAAAGAAGCGCTTTAATACTCTCGATGATGTTGATCTTTATCATGGCGCTCAGCCTGGGTGTTTTCGCGCAGGCGGACAAAGCGCAATATGTTGGCTCGGCAAAATGCAAGATGTGCCATTCCAGCAAAGCGCGCGGCAATTCTTATGGTATCTGGGCGGAATCGAAGCATGCAAAAGCGTTTGAGACGCTCGGAACCGAAGAGTCCAAGGCCATAGCTAAAAAACTTGGTATCAACGAAGATCCGCAAAAAGCGGACAAATGTCTCAAGTGCCATGTTACCGCTTATAATGTATCTGCCAGCGACAAGGCGGCATCGTTCAAACAGGAAGAAGGCGTTGGATGTGAAGTCTGTCACGGTCCGGGATCGCTGTATATGCCGATGAAGGTAATGAAAGCTCTGGCAGCCGGCAAGCAAGATGCCAAAGCGGTGGCCTACAACAAGGGTGACAAGACCAAATGCGTCAAGTGCCACAATGAGGACAGCCCCACCTATAAGCCGTTCAAGTTAGAAGAGGCATGGGAAATTATTGCACACGAGGTGCCCAAAGCGCAAAAATAGGGCAGATTATTAGCCGGCGGGGTGTAGGAGAGGATACTGAACAGATTTTTTCAACCCTTGCCGGAAAATAGATGATTGGTGCTGAACGATTCACGTTCGGACATACGATCAAAGACCTGATAAAAAAAGGTTCTGTTGTCGAACAAAACAACAGAACCTTTTTTTCTTGGCCGGCGAACAGGTTATTTATACAAAAAGATCATGGCCCAGATAATGAGGACGACAAATCCAAAACCGAGAATTAAAAAGAATGTGCCGAATATGCGCGACCAGGTTATCAGCCATTTTGGCGGCGGTTTTTTATCGAGGTGCGCCTTTAGCTTTCCGTCTTTAACCAGGATATCATATTCACGCGGTCGTTCGTGTTTCCACTCTTCATAAGGTACTTTGCCGGAGAATATGACCGGATCCATGGGAAACTTTTGCGGCCGGAAATGGGTGTTGAAGAAATGAATGGTAAAGATAAAACCGGTCGCCAGCAATGCTTCATCGCTATGGATGATGGTTGCCACGTTAATCCAATATCCGGGTAAGAATCGGGTAAAAAACTCAGGGAACCACAGGATCAGTCCGGTAGAACCGATAATGGCAATCCCCCAGAATACGGCAAAGTAATCGAATTTTTCCCAATAAGTCCATTTGCCATATTGGGGTTGTTCGCCCTTGCCCAGGAACCATTTCACCGTTTGATAAAATTCGATAAAGTCGCGCTTGCCCGGCAACATCCCCTCTTTGCTGAAAATGTACTTGTAGAAGCTGATTTGTTCCTTTTTTGCATTTTGATACATATAGACGAAATGCAGGCCGAAATACAAAAAGGTGATTATGGCGCATAACCGATGAATGAGTCCGGCCATTTCGACGCCGCCAACAAAACGTATGACGGCGGCGGCCCATTCGTATCCGGCAAATTTGAGTGACATGCCGGTAAATGCAAGGCCGAAAAAGCTGACAATGACCATGATGTGTAAAATGCGCGGGAACAGGGTAAAACGCACCATATATTTTTTAGGTTTTGCCGGTAATTTCTGTTTGAGTTTAATGCGCTCGCGCAGCGACCGGGGAATCCACAGCAGGGTGTGAATGCCGAAAAAGGTGAATACGCCGATTACCAGAAAGGTCATCGACCAGAAGGTATAGAACAGAATAGGATATTTCACTCGATTATGATGTGTAGCGTGGGTTAAATATCCGGTAAATTTTCGGTTGGAGTTGGGATGACACTTTTTGCAGGTGGCAATGATGTTTTGCCGGTTCAGCGTCGACGCTGTGTATGTGACCGGCAGGATATTATGCGAGCCGTGGCAGTCGGAGCATTTGGCCGCAATGGCTGACCCCAGCTTGGAAACTTTGCCGTGATAGGTCTCAAAGTAAGTCTTGGTAACATATTCATGACACCCCCCACATTGCTGCAGAATCTGCGCCCGAAAGTCCGTGCGGTCGACGCGATTGATTTCATGTGACTTGTGACAGCTATTGCAGGTGGGCAATTTCTCATCGCTTTTGTTCACCAGGGGGCTGTGAATGGAGCTTTTGAACGACTCGTAGATGCCGAGATGACAGATGCCGCAGGTCCAGCCGACACGGGTCGGATGGACCGTGGAGTTCGGATCGGAGGCCGGTAAAGGTTTGTGCGCGGTATGACAGTTTGTGCAAACGGCGGAAACCATCAGTCCGCTTTCCATCAATCCCTTGCCATGAATGCTCTGGGTATAATGAGCAACGACTCTGGTCTCGTCGCCGGTGTAGCGAATTGCCGCTTTCTCTCCTTCCCGATGGCATTTGGCGCATAACATCGGTATATTGCGGGTAAAAATAGGGGCGTTCAAATCGGTTTTGCGCAGGATGTCATGGTCTCCATGGCAATCCGTACACAGGGGAGCGTTTGGATCGTTCTTTTTTAAAAGCTGCCCATGAATGCCTTGGTCGGTATCTTCAGCCTGTTGTAGATGGCAGGTCGAGCAGTCGACCGGGCCTGCATCCTTGCAAACCGGTTGCTTGCGCCTGCTGACGTTGGGATGGCATTTAACACAGGCGATATTTTGGTTATGCGCCGAATGCTCGAGCAGGGAGACGTTTACATAGAGCGAATCAATGGTGCCGTCGGCATGCGCGCGTGTTAAATCCTTGTTTTGATGGCATTGCAAACAATAAGAATCCTGAAACTCTTCGGTGTAAAAAACGCGGCGTATTTTATGGGGAGAGTGACAGTCCACACAGGCGGGAATGATATGGGGCTGCTTTTCCCAGAGCTCGCCCTTGATAACGCGCTGATGCACCCGTTCGATCTGCGCATGACACTGCATGCAGGTCGCAGCGATATTGTCTCTGTGTATGGAGGACGCCGGGTCCGTGTGCCGCAGCACATCATGGGAGGTATGGCAGCTTGTGCACACAGCTGTGACGATCAAGCCGCCTTGAAAAAGCCCTTCGCCGTGAATGGATTCGGTATAATTCCGCAGGGCGTCGGTGTGCGTCAATCTCTGCCTTTTGGCCACGGGACTATCTTCACTGTGGCATTGGCCGCAGGTCGCCGGAATGTTCATCACGTAGGAAGGGGATTTTGGATTTTTGCTGTCCAAAATCGTGTGTTTACCGTGGCAATCCGTGCAGCTCGGCGCATCCGGATTTTCCCTGGCCAGCGCGACACCATGTAGACTCTTTGCGTATCGCTGCGCCAGGTCGTCGTGGCATTGGCCACAATCCACTTTCTGTAACGGACTGTCGTGAGGGAAATCGTCCACATCGGCATCCGTATGGCAGGATACGCACCCGTTGCCTTCGTGCACCGTGCCTTTCAGGACAGCCTCCCTGACAAAAAGGGAGTACTCTTTACCGTTTTTCTCAACGATTAAAGTTGGATCGGCGTGACAGGTGAGACACTCTTCATCGTCCGCTGCAAAAGTGGCGGGCATCATCGCAGCCGATAAAATGAACGACAGAGCGGTGAGGAATATCCGGAAGCGGGGAACCTTGCTACCAGATTTAATCCCGAATAAGGCGGTCGTCATAGGTATTCTTTTCCACCTGAGCTTGATTAGGAACGGGTTTTCCTGTAAAATATAAATCGAAAGAGACGACCATGCAAGCCGGTTTGTTCGCATTGCATGGTCGTCTATGATTAATTCGTGGTTGTTATTGCAATATAAATCTGATTAATCTTGATCTTTTTTCTTGACCGATCGCACCCAGGCGGGGAACCGCTCTTCCGCTTCTTCCAGGGTCATTTTACCTGTAAGAGATGTCAGATTAATGGGATAATCGGCCGGATGGAAAATGGCGAAAAACATATGGTACAGTAATATAGCCAGCGTTGCCAGCCAGGCTTCATAATAATGAATTGTTTCCGATACCTTGATGATCCAGGCCGGAAAAATCGTGGTGAAACTGGTCGGGAACCAGAGGACAAAGCCGGTGAGCGCCATAATGACGGTTCCCCACACCAGGGCCCAGTATTCCGCTTTTTCAACGTATCCGTAGCGGGCGAAATCCGGTTTTTGTTTTGAAATACCCAGATAGTATTTCATGTTCTGGAAAAATTGCCGAAGGTCATTAATATTGGGCAGCAGACTCATAATTTCGCCTTTGGCGGACTTGAAAAACAGTAAATAAATGATATGATAAGCGCCAGTGGTCAGCATGACCACGGCAGCAATGCGGTGTAAAAGGCCTCGCAACGTTTCAGTAAACCCCAGTTTGGCCAGATAAAAAGCCCATTCACTATTGGCGAATTTCAGGGCAAAACCCGTAATCACCAGCACCGTGAAAGAGATAAAAATCAACATGTGCTGGACCACCCATTGTTTATCGAATCGGGTGATGGTCTCGTGCATTTTGAGCAGGCGATATTTTGCCCGGACGTAACTAAAGTAAATGACAAAATTGTGTAGTACCATGCCGCCGATAACAACGATAATGAGCAAAATGTAAATTTGCTTAATGATGCGCGCATATCGGTCCGCACTCGAAGTCGGTGAGCTGTGGACATAGCTCTTGGTGAAATTTTCGGTCACATTAATGTGGCACTGACCGCATGTTTCTTGCAGATTGGCGGGGTGAATGCTGGAATTGGGATCGCTGCTGGATAAAACATCATGGGCGCCGTGACAGCTCACGCAATTAGCCGCCACTTTCGAGCCGGCCACAGAAGCCAGTCCATGATAACTGTTGCGATAGGATTCGACCGGGTCGGGTAGCAACCCATACTTTTCATTTAATTTGGCAATGCCATGGCAGGGTGAGCAGGTTTCGTCGGAAATATTTGCGCCGCTGGTGTAGGCCGATGGATCACTGGGTGAAAGAATTTCGTGCTCACCGTGGCAGGAGTTGCACGTCGGCGCTTCCCGAACGCCTTTGACCAGGGCGACGCCATGACTGCTGGCGTCAAATTCCTCACTTTCCAGGCCATGACATTGACCGCAGGTTTTTGACAAGTTGGCTGAATTGATCGGCGAATCGGGATCCGACATGGGTAATAACCTGTGGCTTTCGTGACAGCTGTTACAGCTCGCAGCAGCCGTATTGCCGTCTAGAAGCGCTTTATAATGAACGCCTCTTTCGAATCGCTCAGAGGGTTGGGCAATAACAAGGTCATGTTTTTCCCCAACACCGGCGCCGTTATGGCACTGTCCGCATGTTTTTGGTAAATTGACCACGTATGTGGTCGCCAGTGGATCGCTACTGTTTAAGATGTTGTGTTTACCATGGCAGTCGGCGCAATCCGGTGCCTCCAGATTGCCGGCTAAATGCGATTTCCCATGTACCCCCTGTTCATAAAGAACCATCTGGTCATCGTGACATACGGAGCACGAAACTTTTTTCAACTTTTCCGGATGGGGATCACCAACGGCATCTGTGTGACAGTCGATGCAATCAAATCCGCCGTGCACGGATGCCTGATAGGTCGAATCGCTGACATAGAGGGCTATCTCCTCCCCGGCATCCGTTGTCGTGGTAAAATCCTGATATCCATGACAATCAAAACAGGAATTCTGCGCCAATGCGAGAGAAGTTAAACCCAGTACGAAAAGAAATAATAGTCGTTTCATGAGCTCGCCTTCACAGTTTGATGAATGGAATAGTTGATTATACTCTATGACAACAAGAGAAATTTATTGTGCCGCTGGTAATCAAAAAAATTCAAAGGAAATATACGCATGCAATTTATTAAATAGTATAAAAATGTGGAAACAGATGAATTTATTTTGCATAACTCTGAAATATGATTATTTTTGTATAAAAAAGCAACATAATATTTGATGAAAATTTATGCATCACCTAAAATTTCGGTTGCCGAGATGGAAATGTAACTAATTATTTTACAATTGTTTTAGGGGTAACGTGAGTGAGCCAAAAAATATGTGTTAGATCGTGGATAAAGCAAATGTTGATAAGCTTCAAGGCAATTATAAAAAAAGCCCGCCGGTGTTTAATTCCGGCGAGCTCTGTTTTGATTCAGGTCATTCGTGCGCTGATCTGTGAAAGATGTTGATGCCCGCTTCGGTTATCAGGCGCCATCGCCGACCCCTTACTTTTCGGCTTCGAGACCAACCAGGTCTTTGTAAGCAAATGCGGTGGCAGCCATAACCACCGGGATGGCAGCAAATATACCGACGCAGCAGAACAACAGACCGATGATGGCGATGACGGCTTTAACGAGGATGAATATGGTCATCTCGAACATGTACTGGCTCAACAGCTTGCGGCTGGCTTCCATGGCCTGCCAAAAGTCCATTTTCTTGTCCAGTATAAAAGGCATGGTGAACTGGTAGACGGCGACGGCCAGCAGTCCGGGAATGATACAGAGCACGAATCCGATGGAGATAAAGACGCTCATGACGATGCTGGCCAGTACAGCCGGGGCGAAAAATTCGAATCCCTTACCCAATCCGCCGATTTCAACCGGTTTACCGCGCATTCTTTCAAAAATGATGTAGAAAAAGCCCACTTCCAGCGGACCGGCGACGATATAATACCCAATGGCTGTGCTGCCGGCAATGGCAAGGACGGCCGAATAAACAAATCCGAGCAATAGAAACAACCCGAATTCCGCTTCTACCATGCGCCAGCCTTCACTGATCCATTTTCCCATATTTACCTGCGCAGCAGGCTGGGGTTGTTGCGTTGTTTTTGCCATTTTATTCTCCTTCGTTCGCTCAAAGACCGTGTAAAAAGAATTATGGGGGAGACTTTCCGTGACTTATGATGCTTTTGCTCCCTGTTATCCAGCTGTAGGATTGGTCATGATAGAATTAAAAAATAATCCAGATAAAATGCAAATAAAAACTCTACTATTTTGTGGTTTTGATATTCACCTCGCCGATACCGGTGCTGATGGATAGATAAAGCGATGCATCTTCTTCGTCATAGTTGCGCGAATAGTAGTAGGATCCTCGTTTTTCAAACCATCGCGGATAGTCGACCTCAGAGAGGAATAGAAACTTTGACACTTTCATCTTAACGCCGATCTTTTCGGGGACAATGAGCGTGGTTTTACCGATTTCGAGGTCGATGCGCGCCATGGCGCGATCTACGGCCTGCCCTGAAAAATCCACCGTTAATTCGCCAATGGCGCTATTGATATCCGCTTCTTTAAAGCGGGCGTTGCCGAGATGGCATATCTCTATCTTACCAATTTTGAAATCGATATCCAGACGATTAATCTCCATGCGATTCGGCCTGTCAAAATCAATCAATCCTTCTCCGGCCCAGCTATTTAATTCCAGATTGCGTATTTTTAGATCACCGAGTTGCAGTTCCATCTGTCCCGCTCTTATGGTAGCGTCGATGTCGATCTCTGAACGGTTGGGCAGGTCGATGCGAATGATGGCGTATTTGGATTTTTTCTCTTCTTTTTCTTTGACGATATCAATATTGTCGTGATCCACGGATATATCCAATTCGTGATCTTTATTATCGTAATTCACCGTGAGGTCACAATTTTCTTTATTGTATTCAATAAAGACTTTGCATTCGTCCCGGTTATTTTGATTCAATTTGATATCGGCGGCATCAACGTCAAGGTGGAGGACGAGTTCTCCATGGACGTCAAAGCTTTTTTCGAAAATAGTTTTTTCGAATTCATCGTCGGCTGAAGCGGTCAACACGACGAACAGGCAAAGAAGCAGAATATATAAAACCGTGCGCATACATCCTCCCTAAATGGATTAAATGAAATATGATTGATTTAAATATCCCTTAACCTGAGCAATTCCTTATCTGTCCTCAAGCTTACAGCTTGCGGGAAGGTGAAAAAGTGAGAACAAGCCTCACCATTCAGATGGTGAAAAGATTTTGTTAAAGCCTTCATATCTTGATACGAAAAAATGGTGAAAAAGTTTGCAAATTTTCCGCAAGATTTTTTACCGGTTCCGGGATGAATCGCTGTATGGGGGTCAAAAAGATTGCCGAATCCGGAATGTCACCACAATGTCGCTGGTGCTGATATCGGTGCGTTTGGCAAAGTCGACGCGAAAATCACCATCATGCGTGGCAATGCCGATGCCGACATTGGTTTTCAGTTTGGACCAGGTCAGCGTGGAAAAATCATCGTCTAACCTGGTGGAATGTGTTGTCTCATGCACCGAGGGACTCACCGGCCAGTATCGGAGGCTGTCGGGTTGATATCCATTGGCAAACCAGGCA
>JAFGSU010000435.1 GCA_016934435.1 Candidatus Zhuqueibacterota bacterium
AACCGACCTTCGCGTGCGCCCTACGTCGCGCTGGATGCCGCACTTATCTACGAACTGCACATCGAAAATCAGTTGGATAAAATTATTGTGGTCACCGCGCCTCTACAACAGCGCCTGCAGAGGATCATGGAGCGGGATGGACTCTCGCAAGAGCAGGCGCAGATGCGCATAGCCGGCCAGTGGCCCCTCGAAGAAAAGGCGCAACGAGCGGATTATGTAATCCATAATGACAGCACGCCCACGGCATTGACAAAAAAAGTAAAAAACCTGCACAACTGGATTATGGCCGCGGCACAGATGCGGGGAAATGGATGATTTCGACCATTTTATATACCGATGCAGCGGAGATAGCCACGCTGCACCACAGACCATGTCATAAAAAATGCTATTTTATTCTAAAATGACTCAAATAGTTACGCTCTCCGCAAGCTCTGCCGCGCTTAACGCCAGAATGACTATTTTCAAGAGCGCCTGCGCTGTTGATGACACTATTTCTTTCATGGTTATTGCCTTGATACCCTGATTAACACAAGCGAGGAATCGTGACATGTCCGGCAAACCGGTCTTGCGCATTTTTCTGCCTTTTGTATGTGGTATCATTCTTTCGCGATATGTGGCGTGTCCCATTCTGCCGGTCGCCATCTTTTTTATCTTTCTGACCATCATTGACCTGTTTTTATTCAGGAGCAAATTTCACAGGCTCTTTGGCATCATCACTTTCGCAGCCATGGTTTGTATGGGATTTCTCCGCACCGGCATGTCCGACCAATGGATTCCCGGAAATGATATCCGCCACCTATCCGGATACGAGCAGGACGTTTGCCTGCAGGGCGTCATCAAAACACCGGTGCAGAATCGACAGGAAAAACAGGTCTTTCATCTCGACTGCGATTCCGTTTGGGTGGCTGAAAAAGGCTATGAATGCAGCGGCCTTACCCGCGTCGTTGTTCGCGATAGCTGTACTTTACTGCGGCAAGGGGATTTAATTTTTATCAAGGGTAGAATTCGCCAACCGCCGGCCGGTCGTAATCCGGGCGATTTCGATTTTCGCGCTTATCTTGCGGCTCGGCATGTGCACACACAAACCACCATAAAAGGCGCCACCAATCTGCTGTTGTTGGCTTCAGACCATGACGGATTTTTTACCCGCTCCCTGATTCGGCCAGCGCGCGAATATGTGGACGCGCTGATCCGTACGGTACTGCAAGGCCAGGAGCGGGCTCTTCTGCGCGGGTTGCTCATCGGGCTTCGCGATGAAATCGATGACGAATTGCGCGCTGAATTTGCCTGCGTCGGCGTCGTCCATGTTCTGGCGGTATCGGGTCTGCACGTTGGATTTATCCTGTTAGCAGCGGTGTTTTTCCTGCAGCTGCTGCGCGTCAAGCATTCCTGGCGACTACCGTTGCTGCTGCTCATCTTGCTGTTCTATTGCCGATTGACCGGGTCGGCCCCGCCGGTGATGCGCGCTTCCATCATGGCAGCCGTCATATTGGCCGCTCCGTTTGTGCAACGACGGCACGATGCGATCAATAATATTGCGCTGGCGGCTTTTCTCATTCTCATGCTGCAGCCGCTGGATCTTTTCACCACCGGATTCCAACTCAGCTTTGCCGCCGTAGCCGGTATCGTCCTCCTCTATGGTCGTCTGGAAGATTTATTTTCACAGCAGCTCGAGCGTTGGCGCGAACAGGGCGCGCATACCCGGCGAAGGATTCTGCAGCTTTTTCTGGTTTCTCTGTCGGCACAAATCGTCACCATCCCGCTTGTGGTTTACTATTTTAACCGGCTGCCCTTATATGCTCTGATCGCCAATCTGTTGGTCGTGCCTCTGGTTTCGTTGATCGTTTTTATCGGGCTGGTTGGAGTACTGGCCGGCGTGATTTATTTGCCGGTCGGTATTATTTATATGCATGGGAATTGGGCGCTGTTGCGCGGTCTTTTATTCATTGTAAAAAATTTCGCGGCACTGCCATACGCTTCGGTTATGCTGGCCACACCGAATCCGGCCCAAATTGCTTTGTACTATCTGTTCCTTTTTACCATTGCCTACTGGTCGCAAACCCAAATCGCCCGGCGTCTGATTTTCATCTCGCTCATCGCTGCGAGTGGTTATGCCTGGTACCACGCCTGGGCCGTGCAGCCGTTATTGCGCGTCACTTTTTTTGATGTCGGACAGGGGGATGCCGCGCTGTGTGAATTCCCCGACGGCCGAACCCTGCTGATCGATACCGGCGATGCCAGTGAGTATATGGATTATGGTGAGCGGGTGATCATCCCCTATCTGCAGCGTCACGGCATCCATCGACTGGAAGCTATGCTGCTGACCCACGCACATGCCGACCATATAGGCGGTGCGGTTGCCATTCTACGACAAATAAAGGTGGGCAGGATCATCCAGAGCGCCTGCTCGACCGACAGAAAGGCCTACCACAGCATCGACAGCCTGGTGGCGGTTCATGCGAGTCCGGTTCAATATGTTTCAGCGGGCGATACCCTGTCGGGCTTTGCCGGTAGTAGCCTCTACGTGCTGGCGCCCGGTCGCGGCCAGATGGAACAAGTAGACGAAAATGAGTGTTCAATAATCATATCATTGCAGTATGGTCAACACACGTTTCTTTTTACCGGAGATGCCGGCGGCGATCTGGAAGAGAGACTCGATCACCTGAAGCCGTTTTTGCGCGCGGATGTGGTCAAAGTGCCGCATCATGGCAGCCTTTTCAGCCAGACGCCATACCTTGCGGAGCAATGCGGGTGCCGATACGCCGTCATCTCCGTCGGCAGATACAATCTATTCGGTTTACCATCCGAAACCGCAATTGCATGGTGGCAAAGCACCGGCGCGCGAGTTTTTCGAACGGATGAGGACGGCGCCATTGTTTTTACCACCGATGGATTTGAATTGACAGTGAACCAGTAACGATTAAGGAGACGCCTTTGCGGGTGCGGCTGGCCGCAGATACGCTGGCATTCGAGCGCGATTTGTGGCGGCAGGGTTTCAAATGCCTGGCCGGTGTTGATGAAGCCGGCAGAGGGCCGCTGGCCGGTCCGGTTGTAGCGGCGGCGGTCGTGTTTCGTCCCAATCAAAAACAGTTGCCGGGTATTGACGACTCGAAAAGATTATCGCCGCAGATGCGCGACAAAGCGTTCAAGTTGATTCATAAAAAGGCTTGGTCCGTGGGCATCGGCGCGGCGTCGGAAGAGGAAATCGATGCGTTGAATATACGACGCGCATCCCTGCTGGCGATGCAGAGGGCTGTTGAGGCGCTAACGCTGCCCGCAGAGTATTGTTTGTGCGATGGTCGTGAAATGCCCGCATTCGGCATGAACGGTCTGCCGCTGATCAAGGGCGATCAGCGTTCCATGAGCATCGCGGCTGCGTCCATCATCGCCAAAGTGACGCGCGATCGCATCATGATTGAATACGATGCGCTCTATCCACAATACGGTTTTGCCCGACATAAAGGATATCCGACGTTGCAGCATTTAATCGCCATACGCACGCATGGATTTTGTCCGATTCATCGTCGCTCTTTTCATCCTAAATTTTTGTATGACCAGCCGGGGGATCAGCTATGAAAAGCAAGCAGCTGGGAAAATTGGGAGAGGAATTGGCAGCCCGTTTTTTAGCTCATTCCGGAATGCAGGTTTTACAGCGCAATTTTCGTATCCGGGAAGGCGAGATCGATATCGTGGCGCTCGATAAGCAGGTACTTGTATTCATTGAAGTAAAGACCTGCAGGTCCGACGCATTTGGAGAGCCGGAGACCTGGGTGACCCTGCGCAAACAAAAACGCATCGGTCGGGCGGCCATGGCCTATCTGCAGAAACATGACAAGAAGGATCAGGATTGCCGGTTCGACGTGGTAACCGTGCACATGAACAGGGACAAACCGGAAATTCATCATATCGTCGATGCGTTCTGGTTGCCGGAAGGGATATGGTGAGCGAGAATACTGTTGCTCCGTAATAGGATTTTTCGAGGATAGGATGCGGCGGATAGGAAAGGCTATAGTCCACAAGAAAAAAAGTGTGGGTTTATGGACAATAAAAAAATAAAAAAAACAGGCGAATTTGTACTCGAATGCGCTAAATGGGGACTGGTCATCTATCTTTTATGGCCGCTGCACAGGGCGATGTCAGAGCCGGTCAATTTTACCCGGATTGTTTTTGGCATCTTGCTGTTTGTGCTTTTTAGCGGCAAATTGTTCTACGACTCGATTCTAAGAAAGTGGCGTCAGCAGAAGCAGCGGTCGATGGCAGCCGATCTGCTGTCCACGTTGGCCATGGTCGTTGCATTGTCGATGGTCATCGGACTGGTCGTACTTTCCATCGGCATGCTGGTTTTTAGTATGATGCAGGACGCGACCAAACAGCAATAGGCGTCTGAGCTGCAAAACATCAGGTGGCTGGAAATTTTGCTTGATTGTTGCACGATTTTTTGTTACATTATCACAACATAAAATCTTATTATTAAGCCACCTTAGCTCAGTTGGTAGAGCGGCTCACTCGTAATGAGCAGGTCGTCGGTTCGACTCCGACAGGTGGCTCTTGCTATTATAAGGCCCCGGCGTTCCGGTTCGACGAGAAAATAGGTAGCGGTTTTTTTAGTGAGTGAAAATGTCACCTAACGGTTTTGCCGGTGGGTACATCGATTCAAACGGACTGATCAAAGCAGGGAGTTTTATGAAAAAGGGAATTTACATAATCCTCATACTTGTTTCTGTATCAACAACAGCATTTACAGCGACGCCCGGGACTACCGGATTTCAATTTCTCAAGAGTCAGATGGGCGCCAGGCCCGCCGCGATGGGCGGAGCCTTTTTAGCTATACCGGGGGACATACATGACATCCATTATAATCCAGCCGGACTGGCCGTGTTTCAGGGGCGCGCCGGCAGTTTTACCTATCTCAAACATCTGCTTGATTTCAATTCCGGTTTCATCGGTTATGTGGAACCAGAGGTCGGCCCGGGTAATCTGGCCTTTGGCCTGTTCTACATGGATTATGGACAATTTACCAAAACCGGTGAAGACGGCGAGGAACTGGGAGATTTTGGCGCCAACAGCATCGTATTCACCACCGCTTACGCCCTATCTCCCATCGAAAATCTCCTAACGGGCATATCATTGAAATATATCCGCGCTACCATCGATAATTATGCTACCGATGCCGTCGCCCTGGATGTGGGCGTCATGTATCGATTCCCGCAGCAGCAACTGACGTTCGCCGCCGGCATCGCCAATCTCGGCAAAGCGATGACACCCTTTATCGAATACGAGGAAGACCTGCCCTTTCTGATGCGCGTGGGCGTCGCCAAACATCTGGAGCATCTGCCCTTACTGCTCAGTTTTAATCTGTATAAATATAGCGATGAAGTATTACACGGCGCCCTGGGCCTGGAATTTACCTTGACGGAAAACGCCTATTTGCGCCTTGGTTACGATAACTCCGGTTTGGACCTTCGCGTCGACGCCTCCGGCGATCGCTTTGCCGGCGCTTCCATCGGACTGGGTCTGAACTGGCGAAAAATTAACTTTGATTATGCTTTTTCGTCCATGGGTGAATTGGGATCATTGAACCGATTCACCATCACCAGTCAATTGTAATAAAATCAATGGATGATTCTGTAACCATTCCTAAAATATCGCAGAAAAAGGTGGAGGGCGAAAAAATCGTCGCCCTGACCGCCTACGACTATAGCTTTGCTTCCCTGCTGGATCAATCCGGGGTGGATATTATTCTCGTTGGCGATTCCGCTGCCATGGTGTGCGGCGGACAAAAATCCACGCTTCCCCTGACACTCGATGAAGCCCTGTATCATTGCCGTATGGCGCGGCGCGGCGTTCAGCGGGCACTGTTAGTAGCGGATATGCCTTTCCTGTCCTATCAAGTCAGCCCCGACAGGGCGGTTTATAATGCCGGCTTGTTTTTCAAACGCGCGGAAGTGGATGCGGTGAAAATAGAGGGCGGTCTCTCTGTTGTAGATACGGTACGGCGACTCGTCGACGTGGGTATGCCGGTCATGGGACATCTGGGCTTGACGCCGCAATCGATCAGGCGGTTCGGCTCCTACTCGGTGCAAGCCCAGGATCAGGCGTCGGCGGCGCAATTGCTTGAAGACGCCCTGGCATTGCAGGAAGCGGGCGCCTTTTCCATTGTTCTGGAAAAAATCCCAAAAGATCTGGCTAAAACAGTAACGAAAAAATTATCTATTCCCACTATCGGGATCGGCGCCGGACCGCATTGCGACGGCCAAATTTTGGTAACTTATGACATGCTGGGGCTGTTTGAAGACTTTCGACCCAAATTCGTCCGCCGCTATGCCGAGCTGGCGAAAACTATTCAAGCGGCTTGCGCCCGATATGCGGATGACGTGCGCAAAGGAACTTTCCCCGACGAGCAGGAGAGTTTTTGATCGGGAACAGGGGCGCAGACGGATGTAACGTGGTGACCATAAAAGAAATAGCAGAGATGCAAGCTTTGGCGGATGAGTGGTTGCGCGGCGGTTCGCGCATCGGCTGCGTGCCGACCATGGGCGCCCTGCACGAAGGGCATGTGAGTCTGGTGCACAGAGCCCGGGAATTAAGCGAACGCGTTGTGGTGAGCATCTTTGTCAATCCCATTCAGTTCGGGCCCCAGGAGGATTACAAATCTTATCCGCGACCGTTCGAGCGCGACCTGAGCCTCTGCGAAGAAAACGGCGCCGATGCCGTATTCATACCGGCCCCGGAAGAGATGTATGCCGTCGATTTCCAGACCCATGTGGCAGTTGAAGAGCTGACAACCGTATTGTGCGGTGCCACCCGGCCGGGACATTTTCAGGGCGTTACAACTGTGGTCGCCAAGCTGTTCAATATCATGAAACCCAACGTCGCGGTCTTTGGCGCCAAGGATTATCAGCAGGCCGTGGTCATCAAACGAATGGTCCGGGACCTGAATTTCGATATCAACATTGTGGTGGCGCCGACGGTGAGGGAACCATCAGGATTGGCAGTCAGTTCCCGCAATAACTATCTGAGCGAGCAGGAAAAGGTCGAAGCCGCGACGCTCTATCAGGCTCTGTGCCTGGGTGAATCGATGATTCAAAAGGGGGAGCGCACGGCCGAAAAAATAAAAAAAGCCATGCATCACCTGTTCGATGCCGTTCCATCCTCTCGCATCGATTATATCGAGATCGTCGACGCCGATACGCTGCAGCCGATGGAGACCATCCACAAGGCCGTACTGTTAGCTCTGGCTGTTTTTATCGGTCCGGCGCGGTTGATCGATAACAAGGTCGTCGAGATTTAGATTATGACCAGGCAGAAAAAGATGTAAATAATATAAGCTGATTCTCACAAGAGTGAAAAATATATAATCGGTTGATGGTGAATAAGATGCGATCTATTTTGAGAACGCCGATTCAGTGCCTTCAGGGTAATCAGGTAATCCCATGGGTGGCACTTTTTCAGACCAGTCCGCGGATTGACACCGACTTTGGAGAATCGATCCTGAATAAAAAAAATAATTTTCCTATTGATTTTAACAATATTTTTTATAATTTTAAGTAAATACCTGAATACGTTTTGAATTTATATCTGGAGGTATTTGAGGCTATGAGACGTTTTCGGTGGATTATGTTATTTGCCCTTATTCCTGTAATTGGATTGGCGCAATTTAAATCTCGGAGTGGGCCGGTGAATCTGGTTTCCGTACTGAATATGCCTTCGCAAATGGAGCGGGCCGCCGTCGGCATCCTGGGTTTGGATGTTTCCCGCTTGCATATTTATCAATCCTATCAAATGAGCTATTTTTCATTGGGAAGCACCGGATTTACGCAGGGTGTTTACCTGAATACCATGACCTACGATTTTTCTTTCCCGATGAGTGTGGCGTTGCAGTGGGGTATTTCTCATCAGCCGTTCGGATCATCTCCATCGCCGTATGTGAAGAATGGCTTGTTCCTTTCCAGGGCTCAGGTGCGGTATCAACCGACGAAGAATATTTTGTTGCAAATGGATTATGTACAGAATCCCTATCGATACCACCAGAATCCCAATTATTATCCGGGTTATCTGGGGTGGTGAGGTTAGCGTTTCCACAGTCGAATACGGAGCGAGCAGATTCCGTAGGGTATGTGGATGGGTGGTGTGAAATAATATAAATCAGGAGGGAAACGACTGTGACTAAACGAAATTATTCAACGCGTCGTGTTTATGACCGTCGCGGTACGCGATCGAGTGCGCCTCGTCGCAGCAGCGGCAATTTATTGGCGATGAAGAAAAAGCTGAACTGGATATTCGTCTGGCTGTTAGTGGTGGTAAATGTTGCGCTGATTGTTTTTCTGGTGCGCAAAATTTTTATTGTAGGCGATGCGATACCGACTCGTATAACGGGGCAGTCCGAACCTGAAATGGCTGTTGAGGTTCTAAACGGTTGTGGTACAGCCGGCGTCGCCAACATTTTTTCTGAGATTCTTAAAAACAAAAACTACGATGTAGTGAATGTTGACAACGCCGACTCGTTCGATTATGAGAAATCGGTTGTTCTCGATCGCGGCAGGCAAAATCGCAAAAAAATCGAGCGGTTGAGCAAAATTTTGGGCATTTCCAAAGACCGAATTCTGCTAATCGAAAGTCAGTCGTGCCAATGCGATGCCACACTCATCATTGGGTCGGATTACAATGAGCTGAGAGCCTTTCGCAGACTGCGTTAATTCGCTCTTACCTGAATTCTTTGACCAGGGGGATGCATACCGGAATTGAGCCTTTGACGAGCATGTATTATCTGATTTTTTCCCTCTATAACGGGATTTTTATTCCGCTTTTTTACCTGGCCGTCCACGTCGCTGCGTTGTTTAATAGAAAAATCAAACGCGGGCTGGATGGCCGCGGCGATTTATATGCATCCCTGCAAACCCAGCTGGCCTCCGTTCCGGATAGGGCTGCGCGGATATGGATTCATGTTTCCTCTATGGGTGAATTCGAACAGATCAAGCCGGTTATCCGATCTCTGAAAGAGAAAAATGCGTCTTGCTGTATCGTGCTTTCCTTTTTCTCACCATCGGGATTCGACAACGCGAAAAGTTATTCACAGGCCGACGTGATTACCTATTTGCCGGCCGATACGTATCGGGGCGCTAAAAAATTTATCACCCTGATCAAGCCGGATGTGGCGTTGGTGGTTCGGCATGACATATGGCCCAACTTTCAATGGCGACTGCACCGGCTGGGCATTCCATCCATTTTGCTCAACGCCAGTATCCCTCCTAACCGATTGTTGTTAATGCGCTTGCTGCGGCCTTTTTTGCGCCCGGTCTATAAAACATTTTCGGAAATATTGGTCACCAGTGACGAAAATATCCGCTATTTCCGTATTATTTATCCTTACCCGGATCGGATCAGGGCGATAGGCGATACGCGGTACGACCAGGTTTGCCATCGGGCTCTGGAAACGGACAGGATCAAATTTTTATTGAACAGCGGCAAGTTCGAGCGCCGGCACTGTATGGTCGCCGGCAGTACGTGGCCGGCTGATGAACGCGTGATTTTATCGGCCGTGGTCAGGGCCATGTCGCATTATTCCGATTTGCTTTTTATCATTGCGCCGCACGAAACCAGTGAGGAACATGTTGCGGCCATCGATACCTATTTTAACGACAAAAATATACCGGCGGTGCGATTATCGCAGTTCGAGGGCAACAATAAGCCTCTTCGGGTACTCCTGATCGATCGAATCGGTTTGCTGGCCAATCTTTATGCCCTTGGCGCGCTGGCGTACGTCGGCGGTGGATTCGGCGCCGGTGTGCACAACGTGCTCGAACCAGCGGCGCATGGCACCGCAGTGCTGTTTGGGCCTCGCCACGCCAATTCGGTCGAAGCCAGGAACCTAATTCGAATCGGGGCGGGTCATTGCATCCACCATATGGATGATGTCTATATCGAACTCAAACACATGCAAGAAACGCCCGAGGCCATTGAACGTCAGGGAAAAGTGGCACAGGGATTCGTTGCAGCCAATGTCGGCGCCACGGAACGAACCGTAGCCGCAATCAGCGAATATTTACCGGGTAGAGAGAGTTATGCATGAATGATTTGCCGAGCATATCGTGGCACGACGGCAAGGTGCGCATTCTGGACCAGACGCGCCTGCCGGAGGAATTGATCATGCTGGAGATTTCCGAGTATGCCGCCATTATTCGTGCCATCAATACCATGAGTATCCGCGGTGCTCCGGCTATTGGCATTGCCGCCGCTTTTGGTGTCGTGCTTTCGGTTTGGGGCGCGTCGGAATCGGACCGCGCGACCTTCCTGGAACAGGCGAACCAGGCCATCGAGCGTTTTCGCAAAACGCGTCCGACCGCTAAAAATCTTTTTTGGGCATTGGAGCGCATGCGCAATACGCTGGCACAACATCTAAACCGCCCTCTACGCGAAATTAAAACAGCTCTGCTGAAAGAGGCGCAGCACATATTGAAGGATGACATCGAACGTTGCCAAAAAATTGGCCAAATCGGGGCCGCATTACTCACCAAATCGTGCGGTGTGTTGACCCATTGTAACGCCGGCGCACTGGC
>JAFGSU010000436.1 GCA_016934435.1 Candidatus Zhuqueibacterota bacterium
AGAACCCCGGATTATGCCGCCGCATCACAAAGGTCCTTGCAGGATGACAGGGGTGGGCAGAACCGCACTGTGTCATGGTGTAACCATCTTTGTGTTACGGTGGCATAGGATTGGAGTCATTTCGAAATACCTTGAGCGCGAGTGATACCGCCACCATTGCAAAGTTCCTCACAGGCGAATATTCGCGTCGAGAGGGACGACGCCTTGACATGGAGGGCGGACATTCCTGTCCGCTGTCTTTGGCAAAAGCATTGATTATCCCTCGAAAATCTTCCTATTTTCAACCTCCCGACCCAAAAATTATAAAACTTTTTCCCCCTCACCCTCGTCTTACCATTAGAAAACGACCCTAAAAAGGATACCCGCATGACCGATCAAACGCTTATCGAGCGATACCTCGGTGGCGATACCAGCGCCTTTAACCTCTTGGTCTGGCGATGGCAGAAAAAAATACTCAACTTTGCCTATCGTTATACCAACAGCCTGGATATTGCCAAAGAACTGACCCAGAACACCTTCATCCGGGTCTACAAGAATCTGCACCGGCTCAAGGACGCAGAAAAATTTGTCCCCTGGCTCTATCGCATCGCCTTGAACGTCTGCCGCGACCACAGCAAGGCGCAAAAAAGAGTGTTTGTTTCGTTGCACGCCT
The DNA here is from genome assembly GCA_016934435.1 of Candidatus Zhuqueibacterota bacterium. GTDB lineage: Bacteria > Zhuqueibacterota > Zhuqueibacteria > Residuimicrobiales > Residuimicrobiaceae > JAFGSU01. Next base: position 653 of record JAFGSU010000436.1, read on the forward strand.
TCAACGGCGAGCGCGAGGGTGTGCTGCCCATGGAGCTGTGGACCGCGGCGTGCGATCATCCGGATGAAAAAATGCAGCAAAAAGAATTGTCGCAGCAAATCGCCGACGCCATCCAAACCCTGCCCGAAGAACAGCGTGTCGTGGTGATCATGAAGCAATATCAGGGACTCAAGTTTACCGAGATCGCCGAGATGCTGCAGGTGCCGGTCAATACGGTCAAGTCGAGGATGTATTATGGTCTTGCCGCGCTGCGGGAGGTATTGACCGCGTGGCAGGCCGCGTAGGAGGAAGGAATTTGTATTTTAATCGATATGATTCCGATCTGCAAAGCGCCGTTTCAATCGGAATCAGGAGGAGTAAACATGGTGTGTGAAGAGTTTAAAAACAGCATGATGGATTATATCTATGATGAAATTTCACAGCAAGAACGCGAGGCCCTGGAAGCCCATCTCGCCGGCTGCGCATCCTGTCGGGAGGAACTGCAGGCATTGCAGCAAATCCAACAGCAGTTGCAGCAATGGCCTGATGTGGATGCGGATCTCAAACTGGTGTTCGTCGAGGATCCTAAATCCGCTTTCGGCTGGTTCAGGGAGCGTTTCGCCTGGTTATGGGGGCCGCGGCTCAAATATGCCACCGGTTTTGCCGTGGTTTGCGCCGCGTTTTTTCTCTTTTTCGCCGTCCTCAATACACAAATCAGTTATAAGGAAGGCGATTTCAAGGTGAGTATGAGCCTGTGGTCAAAGGCGCCGGATCTGCCGGAGGATGCCGTCGTCCTGACGCGCGATCAATGGCTGCAGATGCAGCAGGCGCAATTGCTGCAGATGGAGGAATTCATCCTGCAGAGCGAAGCGCGCCAGCGGCTGTTGGTGGGGCAGGCCATCCAGCAGCTGGCCATCAAGATCGATGAGCAGAGGAAAAACGACCTGCAGTTGGTGGAACAGGGACTACAGCGGATGAATTATCAGACCGCCTACCGTTTTGCGGAGACGGACCGGGCGTTAAGTGAAATGCTGCAGTACGCCCTGCGTGAACAGGGAGTAACACCATAATCTTAAAATTGGAGGTTCGAAATATGTTTAGTAGAATAATCAAACATCAATGGCTGATGGTGTCGATTTTGCTCGCGGGCCTGTTTTTCACACTCGAGGCGCAAACCATCAAGCAGCGGGATGTCGAGATCATGGAGACGATTCTGGATCGTCTTATCCTCGGCGATGAGCGAACACCATTCACCGACGAGAAAACCCGTGGAACTGTCCTGGATGGATACGGTGTCATTTTTTATGTGCCCTACGCTTCTCCCCACATTTCGGTGTGGTCGACAGGCGAATCGGACTCGACAAAGGGGGAAAAGGGCTTCAGGCAATCTTACCGATATCGCTATAAAGATGGAAATGTGGAAGCCAAAGCGGATCGGAATGCGCAAATAGTAAAAATTAAACAGGCATTGACGACTTTTTTTGCGGATTATGCCGGGGCGCTCCGTTTGCCGGCGACCAACCGCATGACCGTAGTGGTCGAACTGGATGGAAATCGGATTTATTCGGTGGCCAAGCAGACTCAAGAGTGGTCTAATGCTATTCACGCTTCCATGCGCGGTGATCAACTGGCGGCAGCGCGCAAGGGAACTCTGAGCCTTGATGCGCTTGAAAAAGCGATTATATTCTCCGGCGATCAAAACGAGGTGAGTGAATACGAGGATATCAGCATCATGGCCAAAGTTTTCGATTCTGCCATGCGCGGTGATGATAAACGATTTCTGGCTCTGCGCGGCAAAACCCGCGGTATGTACTTTCCGGGATTTGGTGCGGTTTTTATGACGGCTCCATCTCACGCCGCCAATATCCTTCTTACCACTTTTTCACACGGCTTCGCCCGAACGAGCGAAAGAGCGGTCCTGCTGGATGAGCTCGATGAAGTAAAAGAAGATGATGTTGAAAAAGAGCAGCAGGCGAGAATGAAGAAGATGAAAGAAGAATATATCGGCCTGATCGCACAATACGGTTCCACCTTAAAAACGCCCAAAAATGATGAATATCTTTTTATTCTCATCGAAACCGGTTTGCCGGGATTGAAGGGTTCGGGATCGCGTATGAGCCTTAGAGCAAAAATGAGCGATATCCGCGCCGTGGCACAGGAACGGATTTCGCTGGATGCGTTCAAGAGTAAGGTGAATGTGTGGCAGTAGGGATGTCCTTGATCATAAAAAGCGGGCATCTAACGAGATTGCGTCGTCAGGTACGAGGCTTTGCCCGGAAAGCGGACATTCCTGTCCGCCGCGTTTTCATTTGAGCATCCTAATTTATTCGCAGGCGCACCATCTCGTCGTGAGGAAGGACGTCGGAGGATTGATGTCATTAAAAGATACAATGTGCGGGATAAACTTTCCTGCCATTGCAAAATTCCTTGCAGGATGACATGGGGTAGGGCGATAGACATCGGCGCCGCGCACAATGTACACGTGAGAATCCCGGATTATGCCGCCGCATCACAAAGGTCCTTGCAGGATGACAGGGTGGGCACAACCGCACTATGTCATGGTGTAACCATCTTTGTGGTACGACGGCAGTTGTTATCGTCATTTGCAGATACCATGGGCGCGATAGATAGCGTCGCCATTATGCAAAGCTCCTTACATGATGACAGGGGGTATGGTGATAGACATTGACTGCGCGCACAATGTACACGTGATAAAACCAGATTATGCCGACGCATCACAAAGGTCCTTACAGGATGACGGGGTGGGCATATACGCACTATGTCATGGTGTAACCATCTTTGTGGTACGACGGCAGTTGTTATCGTCATTTACAGATACCGTGGGCGCGATAGATAGCGCCATCATTGCGTCTTCGGGTACGACGCCTTGCCGGGGATGGATTGGATGCTACAATAAACCATGGCAAGCGGGCGTCCCTGACGTCCGGTATCATCAAGCAACCTTTTTCCTCAAAAGATAAGACGAGTGTGTGGTGCTTTCAACCTCCAAAGTAATCATCTTCTCGTCCTACCTCAGTAGCACCATTTTTTTTATCAAATCGTATCCTTTTACCTGGATGCGATAAAAATAGACACCCGACGGCAGATGCCCGGCATCGTAGCGGATGCGATGGTCTCCAGGCTGATATTCGCCGTCAGCCGGCACGGCCACTTCCCTTCCAAGCATGTCGTATATGGTAATTTTCACCCGACTCTTCTCCGCCAATGAAAACGGAATGGTGGTCAGCGGATTGAAGGGATTGGGATAATTCTGATTCAGAGCAAAGCGATGCGGGTGTACTGATTCTGTCTGCGTTACCGCCAGCGCCAAATTACGGAAAGTCTTGATTTTGCCGCGCGCCGGCGCGAACAGGGTGTTATCGGCGACGATGGGCTGGCCGATGTAGGTCTCGGTATCGTCGAGGAAAACAACATTCCCGGTTGGCACATCAAATCCCCAGAGCGAATTGTCGGCGCCGCCAAACTGGTAGAACTGCCATCGCACCAGGTAAACGACATCGTTGGCAATGGTAGGCATATAGACGCCGGTGGTGTCGAAATTGTGATGCCAGTGATACACGCCCGTGGTTTTATGCAAGGTGATCAATTGGGAATGGTGGCTTTCATCCTCGAACACCGTGAAACATAAGAAATGATCATCGATCGCCATGCCCTGGACGAATTCGGTGTTGAATCCGGTGGCGGGATTTTCGTGCTGCCAGCGGATCGAACCATCGCTCTTATCAAGGGCATAGACGGCGGTGTTGTTCAGGATATAGAGATTGCGATCGTCGCAGCTCATGAACAGGGGGACATGATCCGACTCCCAAATTTGCTCGCCGGTCAGCTTGTTCAGCGCCCGCAGCTGGGCGTTGAGGTAGGTGTATATATTATTCTGGTCGATCACCAGATTATGACTTTTTGAAGCCGGGGAAAACAACGCTTCTTGCGACCACCGGGTGCTCGCATCATCGACTATCAGGCAATAGAGGCTATCATCCATGAGATAGATGCGGTTTTCGTCGAGGAGGGGTGGAGAGTTGGTCGGACCGAACGCCAGCCGTTTCTGCCACTGCGACGCCCCGTTCCAGCGGTCGTAACCGTACAGAGCCTGCGTCCCCTGGGCGCCGAAAAATACCAGCTCTTCACTAACGGCTGCGGTGCAGGCATTATCGCCCATGCAGTTGGGTATCGGAGCCTGCCATATTTTTGTGCCGTCGCTGTGGCGAAAAGCATAGATGGTTCCCGGGCTGCTGGTGGTGGCGTAGAGGATGCCGTCTGCAAAAGAGAGGTTGACCATGTCCGCTTCGACGATGGGGTATTCGCTGATATCGCTAAAGGGCGGCTTGAGGTCCGTGGCTTCAGCGCACGAGGTGCGCTCTTTGCACTGGTTGACCATGGGCCAATCCGATTTTGTTAGTGTGTCGGCGGGCACGGCTAAAATCAGGTCGCCGAGCGTTTCCGCCGCCTCCCAAAGGGCATGCCTGGGCCAGGATCCGGTGTAACCGTAAATATGCGGGCAAAAGTTACCCGGATCGTCCACCGCAAAACTGATGCCGATGGTTTGGCCCGGATGGGCATTCAGCGGACTCGCCGTCAGGTCGATGGCGAGTTCGTATTGCATATGGCCGCCGGCGGTTCCCATAGCGTGCAGCACGCCGGTCGCCGCTCTGGGCGCGGATGCGCCGAGATGATCCGGATAAGTGCCCCAGGCGGCGATAAAGGTGGCGCCGGTCTGACTGATCTGAAAGCTGCCCTCATCACTGGCGGCGGTGGCATCCCACTTGCCGTTATGGTCGTCGTCAAAATTGATGATGAACCGGTCGCCGGCTTCGATGCGATGGTTGTTCGAGTCGTTCAGAGCGATATAGAGTGTGCTATGGGTGTTTTTTAGATAAACGGTAATGGGTTTCCATGAATACATAAGGGCAATATTCATTTTGGCCGCATCGTGCCATTCGTCTTTATCCAGGATGCCGTCGATCTCCGGCGCCTGTTCCGCCCAATGCGCTTTCATGCTGTACCCTACAGCGGAAGTGCGGCACATGAAACCGATTGTGCCTTCATATCCGGGCGCATCGCCGGAGATAGTATAGTAATAATTTTCCTCGTTTTTAACATCCGTATCGATCCAGTCCAGCATCAAATTGGGGAACGGCCGCGTCGAGGGGTCTATCACCGCTACCTGCACCGGTGGATCATCATATTCTTTCCGCCTTGTGATGGTATAGCGCATGGTGCCGCTGAATCCGTACGGCGGCAGCCAGGCCAGCGGAACCATGCGATCAAAGCCATATCCCGAAGAAAGAGCGCCAATGGTTGACGATACATTCCATCCCAGATAAATATCCCGTGCGCCGTTGCGGGTGTCGTGCCAGACGTAGAACTCCTCGTATTGGTCCATCACCACGTCGGGAGCGCTCTGGTCGGCCGGCTCATCGTTTACGCGCCAGGCGGGCGCTACGGGCGTTGCATCGTCATAAAATGTTCGCGAATAGACATCGAGGGTGCCGCTCTGGCGCGACTGATAGGTGATGAGCCAGGCGCGGCGGGTGGCATGATAGGTATACGCTGCTTTCGGATCATCATGCAGGCGCGGATCGGCGGTGTCGTTGACGCGGAACGGAGGGGTTTGCGGCGTGCCGTCCTCGTTGTAGATGCGGGCATAAATGTCGGAGATGCTGCCGGAACCGGCCTGCCAGCAAAACAGGAAAGTGCTGTTGGTATGGGTGGCGACGCAAAACCGTCCGATGGTCAACGAGGATCCCTGGGTGTCGGTAACGACGATGGGCGCGCCCAGCGATTGGCCGTCGGCGTCGAACCGCTGCGCGACCACGTGGGTGACGCCTTCACACCGGTTCAACCAGGCGATGATGAAACTGCCTTGATATGGGTGAAAGGATATTTCCGGCCCCCTCTGGGCGCCGATGGTGTCGGCGTAGACCAGCACATTGCCGCCGATCGGGTCCCCGTCAGCGGCAAAACGCTGCATGTAGATATCGCCGTTGCCGGCGTTTCGTTCATCCGTCCAGGCGACAATGCTGTTGCCGCTGTAGCTGGTGGCGCAAACGGGCATATATTGCACCCCGGCGACCGGATCGCTGATGCGAAAATTCCCGCCCATCCTGTCGCCATTAGCATAATAGCGCTGACCGTAGATATCGAGATCGCCGTTGCGGTCATCGTTCCAGACCACCAGCGCATGTCCGGTCTCACTCATGGCGACGTCGACATAGCTCTGTCTGGCGCCGGCGGCGTCGTCGTTGACGCGGACGTTGCCGCGGTTGAGGAATCGAAATCCGCTGCGGTTATAGTGCTGCAGGTAGATATCGGCATCACCGTTGCGATAATCGGTCCAGGCAATCATCATCGGTCCGAAATACACCTTGTCGATGGCCGGATACTCCTGCAGCGCGTTACCGCTATCGTCGTTGACGCGCTGGTCGGCGGCCAATATTTTTGCGCCGGTTCGGGTGAGTTCGACGTCATCGGCCGCAGGGCTTACGGTTAGCATCGCAAAGAACCAGCAAACCATGAGCAGAAATAGAGGGGAATGGCTGTATGTCATAGTTTTACCTATTTGATTTTTATTTTATTTGTCGTTTCGATACGGAGAAAATTTTCAAAAATATCAGCAAGATACAAATTTATTTTCGCGGTGAAAAACGAAAATTGTAACCGGTCAGTTTCTTTTCATTTGTTCCCAGATAATGGTTAGAATTTGTCGGGCGATCAGTATGATCGCCCTGCAGAAATTTTGGCTCATCCAGATTGGGGATTTATGGAAAATGCCATTCGTCAACTACAGATTTTGGTAGATAGTGATCATAATGGTATCGATCAAATATCGAATGGACCGCATTGCTTCTTCAGATTTTGATAAATATCCTCTTTTTATACAGCCAGTACAAAATTCCCAGCCAGATCACGATGTACAGCAGCGGGTGAAGAAGCGAAGCGCCCCAGTCGCCGGCCCACGGTAATAACAGTTTTTGATAGAACCAGCCTTTCAGCGAGGTTTCCGTGCCGTCGGCCAGGGTGACTTTCCACATATACATGGTCTTGGCCATGATGCTGGAGCCGAAATAGGCGAGGATGGCGTTGCTGCCGTAAATGACGAACGGCCTGGTAAAGCTCGTATACCCCTTGATGTCGATGAGCCAGTAGCTGACGGCGAGAAAGTTCAGGCCGATGCCGGTGGTATAGAGGACGTAGCTGCTGGTCCACAGCTGTTTGTTGATGGGCATGAGGAAATCCCAGATCATGCCTAACACGATCAGCACGTTGCCGGCGATGAACATGCCGTTGGTTTTCTGCAGCTCTTCGCGCTGCGAGCGCAGCCACTGGCCGGTGAAGTAGCCCAGCATCACCTGGGCGATAGCCGGGATGGTGCTGATCAATCCCTCGGGATCAAAGTCCGGTTTGTACATGTGGCCTTTGAGAAAAAGATTGTCGAAATACTGGGCGAAATTGCTCCCTAAGGCCCAGACGTCTTCGCCGCGGCCGGGGAAGGGAATCAGGGTCATCAGCGGCCAGTACCCGAGCAGCAGAACCGCGGTCCAGATGATTTGTCCGCGCTGTTTGCTGTGCAGGATGATCATGGAGGCGAAAAAATAGCACAGGCCGATGCGTTGCAGTACGCCGGGATAGCGCAAAACCGAGAAATCCCATCTCAGGTAAAAAGCCATGAACAGGCCGAGAAAAATCAGCAGAAAGGTTCGTTTGAAAATCTGCAGATAGAGCGGCCGGCGGCTGTCGGCTTGCTGCAGCCGGCGCGCGAAGGAGAACGCCATGGCCGTTCCCATGATAAAGAGGAAAAAGGGAAACACCAGGTCCGTGGGCGTGCAGCCGTGCCAGTCGGCATGGCGCAGCGGCGCCCACACGTACTTCCAGCTGCCGGGATTGTTAACTAAAACCATCAGCATGATGGTTAGACCGCGAAAGGCGTCGAGAGAGATGAGGCGAGTTTTGGCGTTCATAGAGTTCCCTGTTTTAGTGGGTCAATTATTCCTAATTAGTGTAATAAAATCGGGCACGAAAAGCAAGGAAAATTCAGTCCATGGGTTCGGCGTTAACGGAAAAATAAAAGTGAGAAGGCGCCACCCACAGGGTTACCGAAAATATGTTGTAGCCACCGAATCGGTGTCAGTCACCAATTTGCTGCCCACAGGTAAAATGGTAATCTCATAAAAAAACCCTGTCAGGAGGGTAAATCCTGACAGGGTATAACGCCGCATTGTGCCATTTATTTCATGAAAATCATCCTGTGCAACCTCTGCTCATCGCCGGTTTGAACGCGCAGATAGTAAACGCCGCTCGGAACCAGTTCGCCCCTGTTGTTCTTGCCGTCCCATTGCACCCGATGGATGCCGGCAGATTGCAGCCCATGCACCAGATGACGCACTTTCTAACCGGAAATATTGTACACAACCATCTCTACATTCCGACTAACCGGTAAAGTGTACTCGATGGTGGTGATCGGATTAAATGGATTGGGATAGTTTTGTACGGTAAAGGCATTGACCGGCGCGATGGCGGCGCCTTCAGTGGCAAGGGAGGATGAAGCCGCAGGGATATCCGCCACCAGCAACTCCAGTTCGCCTAACTGCCGCCAGCCATATCCCGGATTGCTGACAACAAATTTCACATACTTGGCCGGCGTGGCGACAAAATGGTGCGTCTGCCAGTCGCCATATTTTTGCCAGCCTTTATAAATGAGGCTGAAATCCTCGTCAGCAGTGCCGCTGGTGGAAACCCACAGCGAAAAACCGCGAACCCATCTTTGTTCGTACCCCACACCGGTATCGGTGAGCAAGCGGACGCGATCGATTGTTTTGTCGGTGCCGTCTTTGAATTTAAAGATGGCATAGAGAGGATGGCCGGTCACCATAGCGGTTCCAACCCAGCCGCTGATATCCTCATCGATGGCGCTCTGCCATTTTTCTTTGATGTAGGATTCGCTCCCCGAGACATATTCCAGGGTGGAATGAAATTTGGGGCCATAGCCGTAGACGGTGATGAATTTTTCCCTGTTTTATTACCATTGTAATAAAATAGCTCTGTTTCGATAACCGGTTGATCCTTTCGCGTCCAGCGATACCACTATAAAAAAACAATTTTTCTCCAAAAACCCTTGTGTTGTAATATAAAAATATGTACTTTATAAAACAAGCCATACATTATTTAAATTTACGCCTCCGATTCTACACTCTGGAAAGTCAAGACCAGTTCAGAATAGTCTTCAAACCTGTGTTCGATATTTATGAGCAGAACGGCCCACAAAAACATACCGGTACGCGCCTCCGCGGAATATATTAAGCCCATTTTTACATGGTAGAACCGATTCGGAATGAGTTCCAGTTTTTCGCCTTAAGAAAAGGCGGAAGAACAAATGCTATTTAGCAACAGGGAGGCAATCATGAAAAGATTTTTTTTATGTATTTTCTTCGTGTTTGTCGTTGCGGCTCCGCTTCATGGCAACGTCATAACCGTGATCAATAGTAACGACTCGGGTGCGGGCAGCCTGCGATGGGCGATCAACGGCGCCAATGCTATCGCCGGTCGCGATACCATCCGTTTTAATATCCTCGTAGCGGGGGTACAAACCATTGCGCTCACCGGTCAGTTGCCCGCTTTGACTGATAACAGCGGTGTATTGATCGACGGTTTATCCCAGCCGGGCGCTTCCACGGGCCAACAGCCGCCGGCAACCGCGGTTCTGATGATCGAAATAGACGGACTGAATGCCGGTCAATCGCACGGCTTGTATATCCTATCGTCGCACAACGTCATACGTGGATTGGTGCTCAAAAATTTCCAGCGCGACGGCATCCGCATCGAGGGCACCCCGAACGGCAGTAATCACAACATCATTTACTGCAACTTTATCGGTAGTGATGTGACCGGCACCCAGACTCAGGGTAATGGCTGGGATCAGAAAGAACTGTGGGCCGGTGTCGATATTCTGGCCCCACCTTGCATGGAACCGCTTTTTGCGCAGAAAAACGTCGTCGAAGCCAATCTCATATCCGACAATTATGCCGAGGGGGTGGCGATTATGAACTGTCCGCCCAGCGACGTTTCTGAAAACCTGGTGCTGCAAAACTATATCGGCACCGATATCAGCGGTACCATGGATTTCGGCAATCGGCATACCGGAGTATTCATCGGTGAAGGCGCCCACGATAACGTGGTGGACCACAATCTGATTTGCGGCAACGATATGGAGGGCATTTCCATCGTCGGTTATGCCGAGAGTCATATTCCCACCTATAAAAATCTTTTGACCCATAACTTGATCGGCATCGATATCAGCGGTGCGCCGTTGCCCAACGGCCGGGAAGGCGTGAACATCGGCGAATATAATGGCACAAAATACCGCGGCGGATTCGCGCCCGACAATGTCGTCGGTCCGGGCAATATGATTGCCTATAACGGCATGGCCGGCGTCTCCGTCTGGGAAGATTACCGCACCGCCTGGAACGCCGACGGCAACCGGATCACTCAGAATTCGATTTTCGATAACGGCGGATTGGGCATTGATCTGGGCAACGACGGCGTCACCCCCAATGATCCCGGTGATGCGGACGGCGGCCCCAATCAACACCTGAATCACCCAAAGATCACCAGCGCCCAGTACAAGGCCGGAGGGGCGCTCATCTCCGGCACGATTTCTATCGATAGACCGCCCAATACCGCCACGGTGGAGGTGTTTACAGTTAGGCCCGATCCCTCCGGTTTTGGCGAGGGCGCCCGCTACCTGGGCTCCACCACACCGGATGCTGCGGGCAACTGGAGCGTCATGGTCACGGGCGTGGCCGGAAATGATTCCGTCACAGCCACTACCACGGATGACATTTTCAATACATCCGAATTCAGCCCTTATGTCGGGCTCGTCCCCTATACATCCATCGATGAGATGGCTCTGGAACAACAGCCGGGTCGATATCCGCTTTTATATAACTACCCCAATCCGTTCAATGCGGAAACGATTATTTGCTATACACTGCCATCTCGCGGGCGTGTAAAGCTGGAAATATACAACGCCTTGGGCGAACGGATCAGACTCTTGACTGATGAAAATCAGGAGCGCGGGGTATATACATTGCAATGGGATGGCTGCGATCAGGCCGGCGTCGCCGTCGGCAGCGGCAGCTATTATGTTAAACTGCGGGTGAAAAATATCCAGCTGGTGCATGGGATTTTGTTGTTGAAATAGCGGTTATCATTCGCAGCAGGGCGTTCAGGCCGTATCCATTGACCTTATGGTTAATTTGATGGACCTGTGAGTCGGGCATGGCAAAATACCATTATTCCGAAAAGGATATAAAAAAGAATGTCATTGCGAGTGGAGGCACTGTAGTTGCGTTTATGATCAAATCTGCGCTGGAACGAAGTAATCTCCGCCATAACATGACCATCTCTGTCCAATGCCCTTCAGCCGGGATCGCCGCGCTCCATGGCGGATCTATTCTAATATCTGACTCGCCACCTCCGCTTCTTGGACATGGCGGGGATTGCTTCGTTTCACGGCATATACCATTCTTATAAATACACTGTTCCTCCACTCGCAATGACATTTTTTTCTTTGTCCTTTCGGGAATAATGGCAGTTTTGCCATACCCAACTCGCAATGACATTCTTTTCTTATGTTCTTTAGAGAATCATGCCATTTTTGCCATACCCACCCGCGATGATATTGGTAAATGTTGTCCGCCGAATAGTGAAAAATGAGGAGGTTATAATGGAGTTTTCGACATGCAGAAAAATCGGACTCTATGCATTTAGATTTTTGATTATTCTGTTATTATTCTCCGCTACAAGCCGGGCGCAGCTGGCCAACACGCCCTGGCCCATGTTTCAGCACGACCTGCAGCATACCGGCAGGAGCCCGTACGCGGGTCCGGATAATCCAACCATACAATGGAGTCGCACACTCCATTTTACCAATGAGAACAAGACGCCCATCCTCGATGCAAGCGGCAACCTGTATATTGGTGGAATGAATTTTTTAGGTATCAAACCGGATAATTCAATCCAATGGGACTTGCCATACAACGGTACCTTTACTACGGCAGTATTGGCCGCCGATGGAACGCTCTATATCACCCATGGCACCGGTAACACCGACTTGATATCTGCCCTGAATCCCGACGGCAGCGAGAAATGGTCGTATGAATGCCGCTGGCAAATCTGTTCCTCACCGGCCATCGGCGCCGATGGCACCATCTATTTCGGCAATAATGCCGGTTTCCTCTATGCCCTGACGCCCGCCGGCAAGGAGAAATGGATTTTTTATGAGGGTGGCGGGTATGATTCCGCTCCGGCCATCGCCGGCGATGGCACCATATACATCGGTTCTCCGAACGGCAAATTATATGCCGTCTGGCCTCAAGGGACGAAAAAGTGGGCTTTTGAGACTGGCGCTGAAATTCGCGGTTCAGCGTCCATTGCAAAAGACGGCACCGTATACATCGGTTCCAACGATCAGAATCTCTATGCCATCCGTCCGGATGGCAGCGAAAAATGGCGATTCTCAGCCGGAGGCGCTATCACCTGCTCGCCGGCCATCGGACCTGAAGGCACGGTGTATTTCACCACCCAGCAAGGCGTGCTCTATGCTGTTAATCCGGCATCCGGCGCCCAGATTTTCATGCGTGTTTTGACCCAATCCCCGTATACGTCCACATGGTCGCATGGCCCTTCCCCCATCGTGGATGCCAATGGCGTCATCTATACCGGATCCGGCGGCAATGATGGCACTCTCTATGCCATCCATCCGGATAACACCGTCAAATGGTCCATCACACTGCAGGGCGATTTATGGCCTTCTCTTATTCATACACCGATTTTGGCGGACGATGGAACTATCTATGTGACGGATTTTCAGGGTACGCTCTACGCCCTGAGTGGCGAAGCGCAACAGCCGCAAATCCCCCTGCTCAGCTATTATTCCGATCGCATCGATTTCGGATCTATACTGGTTGGTGGTCCCGGCCTTCAATCCGTTGGTTTATTCAATACAGGAACAGCTGATCTGACTGTCTCGAATGTACAAATTGGCGGAACCGATGCCGGGCGTTTTAGCCTGCAGGACAGCTCCCCAAGCGGCGTTATTCCGGCCGGCGGTTCAAAAGAGATTATTGTCAAGTGTACGCCTCAAAGCGGCGTGAATCAGGCTTTTATGCAAATTATCAGCGATGCCGCCAGCAGTCCTGATACGATTTATTTTCACGCCGTCGGCGCTCTCGGTGTATCGGCATCGGCGTGGCCGGTTTTTCAACGGGACCAGCAGCGCAGCGGTCAAAGTGATCTTATGGGACCCGATCAGAGTATGCTGGCGTGGGCCTATCCCACCGGTGGGGACGTCCGCTCTTCCGCCGTCGTGGATGAAGCGGGCAATCTCTATGTCGGCAGTAACGATGGCTATCTCTATGCCTTAAAAGCGGATGGATCCCTGCTGTGGAATTGTCACCTCGGAGGGGAAATTCATGCGGCGCCCGCTTTGACGAAAGACGGCACGATATATGTCACCTCGACGCTGGGCATGCTGTATGCGGTCGACAACCAGGGCTCGGAGAAATGGCGCCTCGAACTGGACAGCGCCTATCCCATTGAGGCATCGCCCGTTATCGGCGCCGACGGCACCATATTCGTCGGCAGTACCAACGGCTTTATCTATGCCGTGTATCAGGATGGCTCCATTGCGTGGTCGAA
>JAFGSU010000437.1 GCA_016934435.1 Candidatus Zhuqueibacterota bacterium
CCCAGATTCGGTGTTAATCCGCGAACTGAACTGAAAATGTGCCACCCACAGGGTTACTTAATTAACTTGTAGACACCGAATCGGTGAAGGAAAGCCCACGAACGTATCGGAGTTTTCATGTGCAACGTACTTTTATTTCCCTATTCTGTTTGTTCATTGTTATTCTGACCGGGATGATGGCTATGGCAATGGGAAACATGACAGGTTTAAAATTGCAAATTATCCCAAAACCGGTTCATTGTGAATGGCGCCGCGGCTGTTTCACTTTTAACCGCGCGACGCGCATCGTTGTGCCCGACGATACATCAGTAAAATCCATTGCCGAATACATGGCCGACCTGTTCGCGCCTGCGATGGGGTGGCGGATGGCGATCCAAAACGCACCGGGGATCGATAAATCCGATAACGCGATTATTTTTTCGTTGGGGCCGATGCCCGGCTTGAATGAAGAGGCTTACGAGTTAGAGGTCACTACCTCGGCGATTATGCTCAGCGCCTCCACTCCGGCGGGTTTGTTTCACGCCGTGCAATCGCTGCGCCAACTGCTGCCGGCGGATATAGAACGAACCGACAAAGTCGATACGGCCTGGTCTGTTCCCGCCCTTTTTATCCGGGATCAGCCGCGGTTCCGCTGGCGTGGGCTCTTGCTGGACTGCTGCCGCCATTTCATGGATGTCGAATTCGTCAAGCGCTATATAGATCTACTCGCTCTATACAAAATGAATGTGCTGCACTGGCATCTGACTGAAGACCAGGGCTGGCGCATTGAAATCAAGAAATATCCCCGCCTGACGGAGATCGGCGCCTGGCGCACCTATGACAACGATAGCACCTACGGCGGTTTTTACACCCAGGAGCAAATCCGCGATGTGGTCGCCTACGCCCGGAGCCGGTATGTAAATATCGTCCCGGAAATCGAGATGCCGGGGCACAGCCTGGCCGCCCTCAGCGCTTATCCGCATCTGTCCTGCAGCGGCGGGCCCTTCAGCGTCGAAACCCAGTGGGGCGTTTTCGAAGATGTCTATTGCGCCGGCAATGACAGCGCCTTTCAATTTTTACAGGATGTTTTGCGGGAGGTGATAGAACTCTTTCCCTCTCCTTATATCCATATCGGGGGCGACGAAGTGCCGAAAACGAGGTGGCAACAGTGTGCAAAATGCCAGACGCGAATAAAGGAAGAAAATTTACGCGATGAACAGGAGCTGCAGAGCTATTTCATCAAACGCATCGAAACATTTTTGCTCAGCCACAATCGCCGTTTAATCGGATGGGACGAAATTCTCGAAGGCGGTCTGGCGCCGGAGGCGACGGTGCAGTCGTGGCGCGGCATGGAGGGCGCCATTGCCGCGGCGCAATCGGGGCATGACGCCATCGTCTCGCCCGTCACCCATGCCTATTTTGATTATCCTCTGCAGGCCATCGACCTGCGCCGGGTGTTTGCATTTGAACCGGTGCCGGAAGGATTGACGCCTCAACAGGCCGACCATATCATCGGCGGGGAGTGCAACATGTGGACCGAGCGCGCTCCGCAGGAAGCGGTGGACGGTAAACTGTTTCCCAGATTACTGGCCATGGCCGAACGGCTGTGGAGCGTGGCCGGCAATGGGGACTATATTGCGTTCTTAAATCGCGTGCGCAGCCATTATACCCGGCTGGATCACCTCGGCGTGCGCTATGGCGCGGAGGCGCAACCGGTCACCATTCTGCCCCAGTATCAAGCCGCACAGCGCAGTTACCGCGTCCAGCTTATTTCGGGCGAGAAGGATTTGCAAATCCGGTATACGCTGGACGGCAGCGATCCGGTGGCGCAGTCGCCGCTGTATGAACGGCCATTCGTCATCAGCCATAGTCTAAGGTTGAAAGCGCAGGCTTTTCGGGAGGAGCTGCCGTACGGCGAGATGGCGGAGAAATCTTTTCAGCTGCATCTGGCAGTAGGCAAGCCGCTAAAATATACCTATCGGTACAGCCCCAAATACCCCGCCGGTGGGCCGGGTTCTCTGGTGGACGGCATGTCCGGTTCCAACGTTTTTCGGGATGGATACTGGCAGGGATTCGAGCAGGATGATTTTGAAGCGGTGGTGGACCTCGGTAAGGTGACGCCTATCCAGGCGATTGCGTGTAATTTTTTGCAGGATATCAACTCCTGGATTTTCCTGCCGGTGGAAGTGGGCTATGCTGTATCGTCGGACGGCGTCCATTTTCACAACATTGCCATGCTGACGCACGACGTGCCGCAAAAAGCTCAGGACGCCCTTGTTAGAAATTTTCGAGATGTATTTTTAGATACCAGCGCGCGATATGTGCGCGTGTTTGCGAAAAACGTCGCTATCTGCCCGGACTGGCACCCGGGCGCCGGCGGCAAAGCCTGGGTGTTTGTCGATGAGATAAGGGTGGAATAGGAGAGAGAACTTGCTCTTTGAGCTCTGATCGCAGTTTTGCAACAGTTTCTAAAAGGGCGGGATCTTGACTTTAGATGCTATAAATATCATATGCCTGCGGCGTTATGGACGAAAATGGCAAAAGGGGCGAACCCTGCCACTATGGCCAAAAGATCCTTATGAGGATGACATTCGGAAACTGCTAACTGCTAACTGCTAACCGCTTACCGGCCAGCGCTTGTGAGCGTTTCCGTGCAGCTTCCGCTGCCTGCTGGTATTCCATCACCAGGCTATCCATCAGATTTTTCACCGACGTCATTCGATCGACGCGATGGGCGTTATCGCCGGTGAAGGCGAATCCGTTTTCGAGGTGGCCGCGCTGGGCATGAACCAGCGCCTGCGCGATACAATATGGTACCTTCTTGTAGTCGCAGGTGCGCAGGCATTTCCACGGGCATTTGAACGGTTTTTTGATGCCGGCCGCCACATCATCGAGAAACGGATTCCGCACCG
>JAFGSU010000438.1 GCA_016934435.1 Candidatus Zhuqueibacterota bacterium
AATATCGTATAATTTCGTGAATATTTTGTTAAAATACAAGGGTGGATTTACACACAAGCCAGGCTGGCGGAGCAATAAGGTACAGGGTGAGGGACGTGTTTAAAATTCATCCAGTTACACTGCTGCTAAGGACATGGCGGAGATTGCTTCATCCGCCTCCAGCGGATTCGCAATGACATTTTTTTTTATTTTTTTAGATCATCCGGCAGATCCCTGCCGGACGGAATGCTGGTGTGGGATTTCCATCCCGCAAGCCGCCGAATAGAACGGAATGCCATCGATGCCATGGAATCTGCTGGGACGAATGTCCCCGCCCAACACCCGCGGCTGTCCAAAAAGTAATTTTTTGCAAAATTATTTTCAACTGAGGTTAAAGGAAAATAATCCACCGATTCGGTGCCTACAGATTAATTAAATAACCCTGTGGGTGGCACCTTTTCAGTTCAATTCGCAGGTTAACACCGAATCTGGGTAATCATTCTATTATATTTAACATTAATTAAATTAATAGTTTGTAGTGCCGGCTTCAGCCGAGTTTTTAAAGCCCGCCTAAAGGCTGAGCTACAAGCAATAAGACTTTTTGGACAGCCGCGATCGATGATACCCCACCCTGTACAGGTGGATGATATTTTGGCGTGCACCATCTCCGTCTCGACGGCGCTCCCTCACACGTCGACGCGTCGACGTGTGAGGAAGCGGTGACGTGTCACCGCATGCCCGAGGCGCAGATGAGACGAATTGGTATGTCCGCGATCCAATTGGACTGCTATACAAGTGTAGCACACCTTGCAGGGCAGGTGTGCTACACCTTTGAGTCTTGGAACCCTTCAGACTTTACTTCATCTCATCAAAACCATCTTTTTCACATCCACAAAGGACGCCCCACCGGTCTCTTCAGCCCTGACCGATAGCCTGTAAAAATACACTCCTGTAGCCGCCGGCAGGCCGGACTGGTCGCGGCCGTCCCATTTCACCTCGAAATAACCAGCCGCTTTTGCGCCGGACTGCAACCGGGACACCAGATTTCCCTGCAGATCGTGAATGACCAATTCTACATTGGCTGGTTGTGATAAATAGTATTCAATGGTCGTCTCGGCATTGAACGGATTGGGATAATTCTGCAGCAGTTGAAAGGCATCGGGCGGTTCCATCGCCAGCGCTGTATTTTCACTATCAGAGCGGATTTTGGCAGCTACAGCGAAACCGTTTGTTCGATAGCATTCGTTCCCCGGCTGTTCAAACTCGATCCAGAGCGGAATTGCTTCATCCCCATCATGCCGGCGGAGGCGAAAGGAAATGGATTCTCCTGTACGGAAGCCATCGATGGTTTCGGATTGGTCGTCGTCGCCCCAGATGGTTATGGCTAAATTCTCCCCCTGCCAGACGCCGGAGCCGCAGCACAGGCCCGATGGCGTGAAGGCGCCGATCTCATCGCCCGGCTGAATCTGAATATCACGCCTGACAACCTCGGCCGGCAGAATGAGCACGGCATTTTGGCCGGTGCGGGATGTAAAACCGAAATGTCGGGGCTGTGCCTTCGCTTCTATCGCAGCAGCGCCTTTTTGCTGCGCTGACCCGCTCGGATAGACCAGCGTCGCCGCCGAACTCAGATATATCTGATATCCCTGCCCCGGTTGCATCTGGCCGATATCGTTGATGCCGTAGGCCGGTATATACGTCTGCCCCGCATTATTCTTTGCCAGAACCAGCTGATTTCGGATGCTTGCCAGGGCAGCGGCGGCATCCATGGGCGAGCGCGGCAGATAACTGATGATGCTCCAGCCCGCGGGCAGCGCCACGGCCGTGGATACGTCCATGGGCATGCCGCAAACCTCCAGCGTTGCCGGCGCATTCAGGTAAATCTGGTATCCGCGGGTGAGCTGCAGCGGCCCGATGTCGTTGATGCCATAGCCCGGAATATAGCTTTTGCCATCTCCGGATTTGGCGATAATGATCTTGCCGGCGATGGCGTTAAACACGACTGAAATATCCGGATTATCCGGGCTGACATTCAGGGAAAACATGTTCCACCCCTGGTCAAGATTCAGCGTCATGCATAGCTGTTCGGTGGCGTCGAATTTATTGAGAACCATAAAGCCATTGACCGCGTATTTGCCGGTGCCCTGAGAATAACCGACCGCAACAATCGACCACTCTTTGCTCTCGCTCGATCGGTAGACGCGATAGAGAATATCCTGTCCGGGAGTGAATCCATCTATAACGCCGGCGGTCTGGTCATTATCTCCCCAGGCGGTAATGGAAAGATTGGCGCCCTGCCACTGGCTCCAGCCGCAGCACAGGCCCGCAGGGGTGAAGGCGCCGATATAATCGCCATTGGCCAGAGGCGTACCGTCGATGTTGGGATTGGCGGTCGTCGGCAGGACGATGGTGGCGCTGTTGCCGGTGTTTTCGGTATAATCCCACTCGGAAGGCAGAACCGAACCCGATGTGCCCTGTCCTGTGAGCTCGACGGTAAAGGGAGATTCATCCGGATCATTACTATAGATCAATATGCTGGCTGATCGCGCTCCCACCTCTTTTGGGAAGAAATAGAGAAGATATTGCCACGTTGCGCCGGGCGCTATCTGTATCGGATAGTTCGCCCCCTCGCCGCCAAAGTCGCTGATGTCGCCGGTTTTACCAATACTGCTTATGGTGAGTGTTGCGGTTCCATCGTTATGTATCACAATCTTTTTCTCCAAAACACTGCCGACCTGGGCGGAGCCGAAATCCCATGATGGTGGCGTCACCGATATATCTGGAGCGGTGGCGGCGCTCGCCAGCGTGACCTTGCCGAAACCAAACGGCGCATGCGCCCAAGAATTGCCGCCGGCGATCGGTTCCAGTTGAAAAGTCTCCGCCGGCCAGGCGCCGTCAAATTCACCTGCCGTGGCGTCGAGTACGTAAAGCAAAAAGCCGATCACATCGCCGGGCGAGGCGTTTAAGGGACTCGACGTTAGATTAAAACTCGCCTCTATTTGCATATGTCCGGAATTGAAAGAAATCATCTGGCCGACACCGGCTGGCGTGGTCCAGGCGTCGCCTCCATATTGATCCGGCCAGGTGCCGTGAAATCCCTGATAGCGATAGACCGGCGCTCCGCCCTCCTGATACATCTGGATCAGGCCTTCTCCGCTCGGTCCCGAGGCCGGCCATGCTTTATCGTTATTCTCATCAAAGAAAATGCCGATTCCATCGTAATCATCGCCGGCGGTATCGAGATGATTGTCGACGGCCGCATACAGTGTTGTCGCATTGTTCATCAGCAGCAGCGTAACCGTGCCTGTTTTGCCGGGGAAGGTGACGCTGGTTGCGGTGGCGGCGGACCATTCTCCCGCATTGATCACGCCGTTCAAAGTCGGTGGCGTACTCGCCCAGCTACAGGTGATATGATTGCCGTTCTCCTGCGGCTGCGCCGATACAATCCTGGTAAAAGCGCTCTCGCCGGTGTCGTAATTGGCGGTTATTTTATAATAATACGTCTGACCATTCGTAACCGAGGTGTCCAGATAATATTGCCTGGTTTCGTTGCTTTTTATTTTACTGTAGGATCCCGTTTCGCTGGTGCTGCGATAGATGTTGTAGCCTAACAGGGTTGCGGCGATCTCATTCTCGTTGTTCGTTTCGCCGATGACGAGGTTTTCGTTCAATGTCTCCATCCCAAATGTCGATGAAGCGGCAGCCGCTGTGCCGGCCGGTTCCTGCCAGGCCAGTGGCACTATGCCGTCATAGGAAGTTAGGGCAAAGATACTGCCCGGCGCCGGCCGCGTCGATGCACCCAAACCGAGGAATTCCAACTCTTCGATGTTGTTTTCGGCGAAATGAGTGCTGACGATCACCATTTTTATGCCGTCTATTTCATTGGTACACGAAACATTGCCGCCGCCGTCCTGAAAATAAAGAGCATCCGTCGGCGTGGTATTCTTATAAAAGGCGACTCGAAGATAGGCGGGGGTTTGTATGGGGGTGAAATCGGTCGATACTTCGACCCGCACATATCGTTGCAATTGGTTGAAGGTGATGACAATTCTTCCCCGTGGATCCTGCACCCCGCCGATGAACGGCGTAAAGTACATCATATAATCATTATTAAATGGATTGATGTACATCTCGCCGTATGCGACATAGTAATCCAGTCCGGCTTCGTTATCGATGAGGGTATTGGGCCCGCCGCGATACAGACGCTGGCCCGCCACGCTGCGATATCGCTGCTCATCAAAGGTGATGACGGTCGATTGCGGCCCCCCCGAGCAGGTGCCGACATAATCCTGATCCGTATAGGTGCCGCCGCCGCCGTAGAGGCGCACTTCCGGATCAAAGGTGCAGCCGTCCTTGTAGGGCGCCACAGCCATGGAAAAGGTACAATCTCTGCTCAGCTCATAATAGCCGTCAGCGTCGGTTATGGTGTCGGTCCATCCCCCGACGCGGATTTCCACATCACTGATCGGCGTTCCATAAGGCGTGCGAACATAACCGGAAACGTGGCAAGCCAGGTGCTGTGCGAACAGCACATGGCCCGATAACAGGATTGCACCGCAGACGAGAAGGATCAGGACCTGCTTCGAGTCGATAAGATTGGTTTTATGCTTCATTGTTGCCTCCTGTGTTTGATAGTTGGCGATTTTGATGTTATACAGGTGTGGTACACCTTAAAGGTGTGCTACACCTGTGATCCAGCCGTTGCTACGCGTACAGGAATGTCCGCGGTCCGTGTTTGTAGCCCTGAGGCTCTGCAAAAGGTATTTTTGCCGGCACTTTTAGTGTGCGTCGACTGCGTCGATGCATGAGGCTGATATTATTAAAAGGACCTCCTTTTTACGAATAAAGGGATTATAAGTTAGCAAAAACCTTTATTGAGAGGAGGTCCTTATGCTCTATACAGGAATCGATCTTCATAAAGACAACTGCTTTATGACAACGATTGATGAAGCCGGGAACATCGTTAATCGAGAACATTTAGGAAACGATGAAACAGAATTTTTTTTTATTCCAGACTGGTGCCCGGCGCAAATAATTCAAACAAGAAAACAAGAAATAAATCAGGCAATAAAGACGGCAATAAATATCTCAAACTAGCCTTTTCCGAAGCAGCCTTTCACGCTATCCGCCATTATCCTGAAATTATGAAATTTTACAATAATAAAAAAAGAAAAAAAACATAAATTAATAGCAAGAAACCTAGTTGCCATTGAGTTGGCAAGAATTATGTATCATATATTGAAAGATAAAACCGTATGCACAACCTCAAGGTTTTAACTCATTTCATCAAAACCATTTTTTTCACCTCCACATACTGTGTCCCTCCGGTTTCTTTGGATCTTACCAACAGCTTGAAAAAATACACCCCAGAAGCCGCCAAGCGACCAACATCATTGCGCCCATCCCATGTGCTTGTTTGAATGCCGGCCGGTTTGGCGCCGTTCGCCAGTGCGCGCACAAGATTACCCTGCAGATCGTAAATGACCAATTCCACCCAGGCGGTTTGCGACAGCTGATATCGTATGGTTGTTCCGGCATTGAAGGGATTGGGAAAATTCTGTTCCAGGCGGAACAA
>JAFGSU010000439.1 GCA_016934435.1 Candidatus Zhuqueibacterota bacterium
CGGTTTGAGCGGCCGCATCTTTAGGCGGCAGTAAGAGGAGAATTATTAGCGCGGTGAAGAATAAAAACGCTGAATTGCTTTTAACAGATGACATGGCATGCCTCGCAATTTATATAAGCAGCAAGTCAACTATGGCTTACGGGCTGAGTAGAGGTCGATTCTTCGTTGGAGATGGGGTAAGGGTGTACAAATCTCGTTCATTTAGAACGGATTAATTGTATTCAAACAAATTATGTTCCAATATAAACATAGTCAATTGCAGTTATATAATCAAGTAAAATTTCCCTTTGCGAAGCATGTGCGTCAGGGATGCCCGCTTGCCCGTCACTTGTTCTCATGATGTCTCTGATGATGCGTTCATCCTGCCGTTTTTGCACAAAGATGCTTACAAGCACAGGGGATGGCTAAACCATGCCAATCATCCGTTCTCCTGAAATCAACCCAATGAGGTTCAAATGAAAATAGGATTCTTGATCATTTTGTCCATAATCGTCTTGTCAATGATCCACAGGTTCATGCGGATGCCAAGAGTTTGAAAGCCAACAATCCCGCCCCAACCTTTTTCCTCAAATCCCTCACCGGCGACGACTTTTTCCTCTCCGATTATTGCGGCAAGCCGCGAAAGCCGTGGAAACAGTCGGAGCGTAAAGTGGTGGTGATGAGCTTTTTTGCCACCTATTGTGCCCCCTTGCTAGAAGGAAATGCCGCAGCTTCAGGAACTGGCCGCCAAGTGGAAGGACAAGGCTGTCATTGTGCTCATCGATCTCAAGGAAAAAGCTAATAAAGTACCTGGTTTTGTCGCCAAACACCAGATTACCCTGCCATGGTAAGTCTCCCATGATTTGATCATCCCACGCGCTGCACAAGTTTTCCTGCCGGCTTAACTTCCATCGCAATAAAAGTTATACAGAGATATTTCTTGAAATTTGTCGAAATATTTTGTATAATGAACAGCAAAGAAAACTGTGCAATCTTGCCCCTATAGCTCAGCTGGACAGAGCAGCGGTTTCCTAAACCGTTGGTCGCAGGTTCAAATCCTGCTAGGGGTACAAAAACGATGACTCTATTCCGTCAGATAAGCCTGAATGATTTATAAACCGCTGAGCTACCCAGCCGTCCATTGTAATTACTTTCCGGATCCATTTAATAGAATTCCCTGCATCCTGGCGTTTTTGCGACGTTGCGTTAGGTTTGTAAAAGAAAAAACGCAAAGCGCGCAGGCCGCTGAGCTGATATGGATATTTTCATATTAGTCTTGTCACAAAGCTCCAGCTTTGTGAAGAAACAAAAAAGGAACCAGTTGCATAACTGATTCCTTTATTTAGTAGCGGGGGCAGGATTTGAACCTGCGGCCTTTGGGTTATGAGCCCAACGAGCTACCAGACTGCTCCACCCCGCGATCATAGACTATAATTTAACAAAAAAATCGTAATAGTCAAGGACTTTATTTTCGCAGCAAATTTTCCGTGCTGTAAAAATTAATCTCAATACGTCGATTGTATTTACGACCCATGGGCATGTTGTTGTCGCCGATCAGAATGAATTCACCACTGCTGCGCATCACACCAATGGGACGGGTCTCGCCGAATCCCTTGGCCGGCTCGGTCTGACTCGATATGGTTTCATAGAGCTCCGGGTAATTCTGTATGGTGTATCGTAAAAAGCCATCATGAAATGCCTGGGCGCGCTGACCCGACAACCGCAAATTATACCACTCGGCACCAATGGCGCAGGCATGGCCAAAGAAACGAAACCGTCGATGCGGCTCATTCACCACCATCTTGACAAACTGAAAAATATTCGCCCAGTAGAAATTATACAGCGGGTCGGTGCGGTCGAACTGCAGCGGGAAAGCCACGGTGTGTTCCTGCAGAAACGATTTGGCATTCAGGAAAACGGCGCGAGGCCTGGACTTGAACCTGCGATCGAGCGAATCGGTCAGGTTGATCTCATAATTGGCTTTGCGATCGATCCATTCGCTGATGTCGAGAAAAGGATTCCTGTCGATCTCCCAGTTGATGTCTCCCTTTATATCGGAGCGAACCACACGATGCTGCACATCCAGCGTATCGCGGATGATGGGATTGGCGATTAACAGCGCCGCCCCGGTAATGGGCAGATAACCGCGGATGATGGACAAAAACGTTACCGGCAGCGCCATGTGTTCAATGTCGACAAAGGTAATCGGCTGGAATAAGACGTTTTGACTGATATCGTCGGCGCTGATTTTCACATACCTTCGCTCCTGAAATACCCACAGTGCATCCTGCGGATTTGAGGGAATATACCGGCGCGGCAGCACTTCTCCTTCGATGATGGCGATCTGGTCGGGGCGTACACCGCGCGTTAACATGGAATCGCGAACCGCCCGGGAGCGCTGGTTCGCCAGGGATACATCGGTTTCACCCGAATTGGTATCCGCAAATCCCTGCAGGGATATTTTCAAATCCGGATTTTCGCGCAGGCGACTGGACATGGTTTCGATCAACGGTTCGATGACCTTGGTAACCAGATACTCGGATTTCACCCTGGCGCTGAGGGTGTCGAAACAGATTTCGGTGATAATGGGCAGATCGAACGACCGCCTGGCAAAATTAACCGCCGTAACCGTGTCTTTGGCAGCAATGGAACCCTTTGGGATGGTATAAAATACGTCTTTGTACAAATTGTTATTTTCATCGTCTTCATGAATCATGGCTTCGTCGTCGATCAAGGCGCTGATGCCGTGTCGCCCCAGATCCACGGTTCGCCAGGGAATATCCAGGGTCCGCTTTTCGCCCGCCTGAAACGCATCGATGCTGATGCGCTGCAGATATCGCCTGGTGCCGATGGGCTGGCTCGGATATCGACTGTGTGTATGCTCCAAAGAGTCCATGACTGATAGAGTGACATGATCGAAATTCCGCTCGCCATTGTTGGCCACGCGTACATGCAGCATGCCATGATAATCATCGACTGTGAGCCAGGGACTGTACTCGAACCAGATAGAATCCACCGAAACATCGGTCAGCGGAATATGAAAATGGGAGATGGTCATGCCTTTTTTCGCCGCCAGGCGCATGTGCCAATCGCTGTCATAGGCCACGACCGACCAGTAATAATCGCCGCCGCGAAGTTTACTCAGTTGCATCTGTTCGGCGTCGAACTCGTTCCTGGCAACGAGAAAATCATCCGCATGTTCTTTAAGATTGGGCAATTCGGTATCTATTTTTACGATCAACTCGGCCAGCTTGAAACTGTCGCAGCCGACGATTACGGCATATTTTAAATCATCGAACAGGTCCGGATCCCGGCTGGCCTGATAAGACAGGGTAACGGTATCGGAATAAATCCAGGCGCCCATCTCTGGCTGCAGAAAAGTAAATTTTTCCGGTCCGATGGGATAGTGGGATACGGTGCCGCGATAGGTATTGGAGAAAAAGTCCAATTCTTCGATGGAAGCAACATCCAGCCGCAGGGCATCGTTCTGGCCCGGTATAACGGAATTCATTGGCGTTGCCTGATCATCGAGGATGAAAGACATGCCAAAGGTATAGCGGCTCATCAAGTCCATATTGTTGTCGTAACCGCCCTGGATGGCGAGGCGCTGGCGCCAGGTTACTTCAGCGCCAAGGCCAAAGTTATCGCCCTCATCGCGGCCTTTTTGATAGTCCGCTGCCAGATGTAAATGCCAGCCGTTATGGGAGCCGGTGTTAAATGCGAGTCCGGCGCGCAGCGCTTGCGGAAGTGGCGTGCCCACGGAAATGAATTTAATTTCTTTGCCCATATTAATGAGTGAAAGTCCTGCGGAGACGATGCCGTATCTGAACGGACCATCGGACTGCAGAGTAAACCTGGGCGTGCGATATAACAATCCCAAATCATATATCCAGGCATGGGCATGATACTCTGCCAGAGTGCTGCGATAATATTTTGCGTTCGCGCCGGCGGAAAGATGCTCGGTGACCATGGTAATGGGTTGCCCCAGATTGGCCGCAACTACCCAATCGTTCGCGGAAACCGCCGGGGCAAGATGTTCGGAGCTATCAAAATCAGGCATGCCCTGATACTGGAGGCCGATATTCAGATGCGTGTGACGGCTCCAGGGGGTATGGATTTTACGGCCGTAGAGGAAAGAGGCGTTATAAATGTCCGCAAACCATCTGGTGTAACTGGCGGACCATTGCCACTCCCGGAATAATCCACCCGCAGCAGGATTGGCATACATGGCATGTATCTCATCGATGACGCCGGTATAGGCGGCTCCCATAGATTGCAGTCGCGCTCCGGGCAGCATCTTGAGAAAAGCGGCGCCACTGCGCACCTGTGCGCCGGCAATGGCAATATTAATAATGAGGAGAAACAATACAAGCCATTTCACCCGAGGTACGATCGTCCACTTGGACCAGGACAGGATATATGTCAGTGTCTGCTTTCTCATCTCATCGCACGATCATGAATTTTTTCCAGTCTTTGTATTCACCGGAACGAATGGTGATAATATAGACGCCGCTGCCCACCATCAAACCGGTGCGCGTTAATCCATTCCAGCTGAATACATTCCAGCCGGCCGGATAGAACTCTTCCGACAATTTGGTGATGTGGCGCCCGGCGACATCATACACATCCAGCTGCGCAACCCGGTTGGAACTCAATCTAAAATTTATAATCAGGGGATCACCAAGACCGGGTCTGAATTGATTGCGATCCAGCACCATATCATTGAAGCTTTTAATGGTGACCGCGGTTTCCGCGCTCGCATGTTGCCCGTAAAAGTCTATAACCCTGATTTCAAATCGAATCTGTTCCGTTTTGGACAGGGTCTTGAATTCGGTATCTGTGAACAGGGGCTCCACATCAAACCATTCTCCCGGTAACAACGCGTTAGTGGCGATAAAATCGTCTGCGTAGGTGGAATCGGTACTCCCATCGGCAAAATAGACGAACAAATCCCACTGAAATATTTCAACGTCCACCATTACCCTAATCTCGATGGCATCCCTGACCTGAATTTCAACCGGCATCGCTTCAATAAAAGGCTGTGGAGCTGGTGGCGCCGGGAATAACACCATAACCGTGTCGGCGGCGGAATTGTTCTCGAACACAGAATCGTTCTTTGCATCAACAGTAACGGCGCTGATGCGCGGATCGATATCGAGTGGCAGCTGTTGTGGCAGGGAAACATCGACCTGGATGGTGCGAGTTTCTCCGGCATCCAGGTTCAGCAATTGCCAGCGAATGGTCTGCTGCTCTCTGGTCAAGAAGGGCAGCGAAGCGCCGGTATAAATTACTGAATCGGGAAGTATCTGGGTAACCACGGCCGTGTCCGCTCGACCCCCACCCAGGTTGGCGATTGATATTTGATAAATATAGTCTTCTCCAGGTCTGGCAGCGCTAAAAAGTTTGTCATCGACTATTATCGATGTATCCGTGAGAGAAATCATATTTACCGTTATGTCATAGGCTTTAGGTCTGGGTGTTTTGTAGCGATCGATGCCGTAGACCGTGACGCTGTCGCTATTGTTGGCCAAAAGCGTGTCGTTGGCTGCGCTTGCCATGGCAATAGCCGGCAGCGGGAACGGTACAAAGGGCAGCGTCGGCGTTAACAAGGCTTGATAGGTAATGGTCAACGATTGGCCGGCTATCAATGAATCAGTCTTCCAGAACACCGTATCCGCTTTCTGCGCCTCCGGAGTCAGAGAAAATCCGCTCAGCACGACTGAATCGGGGACAGTGGCATAGACGGAAATATCTTTAGCCGTGCGCGGGCCGTTGTTAACCAGGCTCAGGGTGTACTCATAAGAGTCGCCCCTGACAACGGCCGGTTCGAG
>JAFGSU010000440.1 GCA_016934435.1 Candidatus Zhuqueibacterota bacterium
AGAAAAGATGGCCGCACATTGTCGGTTGACTTGAGGAAATATCAACTCACGGGTGATTTATCCTGTAATCCTTTTTTGCTTGATGGAGACGTTATTTTCGTGCCTACCGAAGAGGAAGAGGTTGGGCGGGTCGCGATCAGTGGCGCGTTAAAATCGCCGGATGAATTCGAATTTGTACCCGGAGATTGTATTCAGGATATGATCGCCATGGCACACGGTTTCGCCACGGATGCCGATTCAAACGCTATCGAATTGGTGCGATTCAAGGAAAATTCGAGCCAGACCACGCGCATGAACCTTTCCCTGGACGCCTCGAATATGAGCACGCGCCAGGCAACCCTGGAATTTCCGCTCCAGCCCGACGATCGTTTGTATGTTCGTCGACTTTTTAAATTTCACATCGATAGTAATATCGAAGTGGTCGGAGAAGTACTCTATCCCGGTGAGTATGATATCGTTGAAGGAATGACCTTTCTTACTGATATCATCGAGCGAGCGGGCGGGTTCACGGCAAACGCCTCGTTGAAGAACGCCCATGTCATCCGGCAACGGCAGGAGGATGTGGATGACCCGGAGTATGAACGCTTGAAAAAAATGAATATCAGTGATATGACCGAGGATGAAAGGGAATATTTTAAAGTCAAGTCGCGTGAATTGGTCGGCGGCATGGGAATTAATTTTATTGCACTTTTCGAAAAAAACGATACATCACAGGATGTCCTTCTGCGGGATCGAGACCTTGTGTATATTCCTGCTCAGGAAAAAACGGTAAAACTTACCGGTCAGGTGGTATACCCCGGTCTTTATTCATACAGACCTGGAATGACTTTGAATTACTATCTTAAAGAAGCCGGCGGCTATAATTGGAATGCCCGCAAAAGCAAGGTGCGAATTATTAAAGCCAATACCGGCGAATGGGTGAAACCCAACGGGGATACCATCGTCGAAGTGGGCGATACTATTTTTGTGCCGGAAAAACCGGAAAGAGATTGGTGGGCAACAACAAGGGAAATTATTACTGCATTTGCCCAGCTGGCCACTGTTTATATTGTCGTGGAAAGAGCCGGAAACCTGTAGTGTATGCGACTGCCGCCCCTCAAATCCGGCATTTTACTGCGACGATATAAACGATTCCTGGCGGATGTTGTTTTAGCGGATGGTTTGACCGTGCAGGCACATTGTCCCAATTCCGGAAGTATGCTGGGGTGTCAGGAGCCCGGCAGCCATGTACTGTTATCATATAATCCCTCACCAAAGCGGAAATATCCTTATACCTGGGAGTTGGTGCAGGTTGACCGCCACTGGGTTGGAATCAACACGCAGGTGCCGAATCGGATTGTCAAAGAGGCCATCGTTGCCGGTCGCATCCCGTTATTGAGCGGCTACCCGAAAATTAAAAGCGAAGTGCGCGTAGGAGAGCGCAGCCGGCTTGACCTGTTTTTGAGCAACGACAAGCAAACATGTTTTGTTGAAATCAAGAACGTCAGCTTGGTTCAGGACGGCATCGCCTACTTTCCGGATGCTGTCACCGAACGCGGCGCGCGTCATTTGCTGGAATTACAAAACCTCGTGAGCTCGGGTGCACGGGGGATTATTTTCTTTGTCGTACAACGGGGCGATGCGCAGGCATTCCGCCCTGCATGGCACATCGATCCTCATTATGCTCGGGTGTTGCTTCAATCTTATCAAAGCGGGGTTGAAGTTATGGCCTATCAGGCTGCAGTGAATCCATTGCATATAGCGTTAAGTCAGGCGTTACCATTCCAATTGAATCAAGCTGATAAATAATCAAATCCTGGTCAATAAGATTCACAAGACAATGCTATTCTGATGATCGATTCCTTCGATAGTACATGGACGCGTAATTGCCAGCGCTCGGTTATAAAGTGGTTTGCACGAAATGCGCGCAACCTGCCCTGGCGTGCAACCAGCGACCCCTATCAAATCTGGATTTCGGAGATTATGCTGCAGCAAACGCAGGTGAAACAGGTCATACCCTATTTTACCCGTTTTATTCAGTTATTTCCCGATATCGCCACTCTTGCTGCGGCTTCCCTGGACCGGGTCTTGAAAGCGTGGGAAGGGATGGGCTACTATTCCCGCGCCCGCAATCTTCACCGAACAGCCGTACAGATTATGACGGAATATGGTGGCGTTTTTCCGCAGGATATGGAATCGGTTAAAAATCTCAAAGGTATCGGCCCGTATACGGCGGCGGCTATTTTGAGCATTGCATTTAACCAGCCATACGCGGTTGTAGACGGCAATGTCCGGCGCGTTTTGTGCCGTTTGAGCATGTGGCCGGAAGCTCCTCAAATGCTACACAGCAAAAAATTCCTGCAAAGCATGGCGGAAAAATTGTTGCCAAAGGATCAACCGGGCATTTTTAATGAGGCGATGATGGAACTGGGCGCTATGGTTTGTACACCGCTCGAGCCTAACTGTATGGCTTGCCCGCTGGCAAGGCAGTGTCGGGCATTTCAGGAGTCGGTGCCATCGGCGTTTCCGGTAAAATCCCCTAAAAAAGTACGTCCTCATTATCAGGTAGCGGCGGCGCTGGTGTGGCGCCGCAATGAATTGCTCATTGCACGGCGACCGGAAAATGGATTGCTGGGCGGCTTGTGGGAATTCCCCGGTGGTAAACAAAAAGAAAAAGAACCTCTCAAGATGACGGCCGAACGGGAAGTGCAGGAAGAATTGGGAGTAAAAATTAAGGTCAATAACCTGTTCATGGTGATCAACCATCAATATACCCATTTTACCATCACCTTACACGTTTTCAGCAGCGAGTATGTAAAAGGTAAACCTCAACCGATAGGATGTAGCGATTTTCGATGGGTGAGGGTGGAAGAATTGCAGCAGTATGCATTTCCAAGGGCGAATAGCAAAATCATAGAAGAATTGCTCAGGATGCCGGTTCGCCCTTGAAGTGACGACTCGATTCGTTTTTTAAAAAATATGAGCGAGGCCCAATGGAAACACTGCTAATTACACCGTCGCATGAGCACTATCCCTCAACATTAATCTCACTTTTAGGACCACAAGCGCCCTCTCAGTTGCAAATGCAGGGGAACACAAATTTGCTATCAGCTCCCAAGCTGTCGTTATTCTGTTCATCCCATTGTCCGGGGTCTATTTTAAACAAAGCTTACGATCTGGCGAATGGATTGCGACAGAATTTAATTACCGTTATGGGCGGCTTTCATGCCCCCATGGAAAGGGAGTGGCTTCAAATCTTGATGAGCAGTGCGACAGCGATCATCCGATGTCCGGCCCGTGAACTCATCAGCAGACGACTTACGGCGGAGGACAAACGATTGCTCGGTCAGGACCGTTTGTTATTGCTCAGTTTTATTTCAGGTGTCAAACGGCCAACAAAGGATAGCGCTTTTTTTCGCAATATTTGCATCGCTGCACTGGCGGAAAAAATATTTGTCGCTTATGCAGGGCGTCTCAGTAAAACCGAAGGGCTCTGCCGGCAGCTTTTGCAATGGGGAAAAACAGTCTACACGTTTGACGATGAACATACTGCATCCCTGACGGAGATGGGAGCTATCGGTGTGACCAACAAAGATTTTTTAGCGTTATTGAATTCATGAGATGCTATTTATGGGCTTTTAAGAGAATAAAAAAGCTGGCGATTAAAAAGATGATATTGGCGATCCAGGCGGCGAGAAGCGGCGGCAACATGCCGTTTTGTCCCATGGACTGGGCTGTTTTGATAATACCGAAATATATAAAAACAATGGTCAGGCTGAGGCCGAACCCTGTTGCCGTGCCACCCCGGCGTTTTTGGGAGGAAAGGGGCGCGCCGAAAAGAACGATGATAAAATTGGCAAACGGGACGGCAATTTTTAGATATAAATCCACCATCCAATGATTGGGATCACCACCATTGCGTTCGACTTCCTTGATAAATGCCTTCAACTCGGTGTAGGACATTTCTTCCGGCTTTTTAATAATTTTTGCCAGATCTTCAGGCTTTAATCCCGTGTTTGGGAATGGTTTGCGAGTAAATTTTACAACCTGCTCCTCTTCGGCTTCAAATGTCCGTTCAATACCGTCATATAAAATCCAGTTATCATTTTCCCAAATCATTTTTTCTGCATATACATGCAAACTTAAGGATAATCCGTCGAATTTACGGATAGTTACTTTATCGGCCGATTTATTTTCCGAATCATAAGACCGTATGTTAATGCGGCGGCCCTGATCGTCGAGGGCGTATACGTTGCTCAGCTTCCTGCGCCAGGCCTGGCGGCGTCGTTCCGAATATTGGGCCATCAGTTCAGATCGTGCGGCATTGGCTGGGGGAACGACGTATTCGGCAAACAGCATGGCGCCGATGCTGATGAGGAAGGCGATAACAAAAATGGGCGCGAGAATGCGATACAGCGAAAGCCCTGAAGCTTTCATGGCTGTTATTTCGTTGTATCTGGCCAAATTGCCGACGCTGAAGAGACTGGAGAGCAACATGGCAACCGGAAGTGTGAGGATGATGATATAGGGAATGTAATAGAGATATAATTTTGCCACAACCATTTTTGGCACTTGCTGTGCGATATAAACATCGAGTTTTTCTATTCCATCCACAACAATAAAGATACAGATGAATGCAAAAAATGCAAAGAGAAGGATGCTTAAAAAAGATCGTGACAGATAGCGATCGAGAATTGTCATTTCAAGACCTATCGGATGTTCTTACAGGTTTGATGGAATTTCGTTTCGTCAACCATTTTTTTATTTTTATAAACGGCGCCAGCAGAGTCTGGCCGGTTGCTTCGTGAATGGAATGAAAAACAAGATACACACCGCTGATGCCGACGATAATATTGGCCAGCCACATGGCCATAAAGGGGGATATGTACCGGTTATCGGCCAATTCTTCTCCTCCAATGAGCGTGGACCAGTATAATAGAAAAAATGCAA
Organism: Candidatus Zhuqueibacterota bacterium; assembly: GCA_016934435.1. Lineage (GTDB taxonomy): Bacteria > Zhuqueibacterota > Zhuqueibacteria > Residuimicrobiales > Residuimicrobiaceae > JAFGSU01. The sequence continues at coordinate 4,930 of JAFGSU010000440.1, forward strand.
AACTGGTCCCTCCGGCCATGGCTAAAGAACCACGACGGGACATAATGCCGAGGGGTGCGCCAATTAGGACGAAGACCATACAGGCAACGGGAATGGAATATTTTTTCTGCACTTCTACGGACAGGCGATAAATTTTTCGTTCCATACTGTCGATAAAATTCAGTTCTCCCCTGACTTCCTGCTGCAGTCGCTGCATTTCGATCTTTATTCGATCAAACGGCGGGAAGATTTTGATATTGGTCCGCGAAGAACCCGCGCCCACTGATTCAGAACTGTCGGCAACCGGCACGTATAGGTCGAGATATTGCATAAAGTGGGTTTTGATTTTCTTTTGCACTCGTTGATGTACGATGGCGATCTCTTTTTTACTCTCTGCAATTTCCGCATTCATCATGGCAGCGCTTTTTTCTCGATCGCCGCGGTATTCCGAATTACTTCGCTCCAGTATCATATCAGGAACGCTTATGGCGAGAATTTGTTTCGGAAATTTTAATCTACGGTATTGCTCAACATTCTGAAGATCAAGTTCGTGCATGTAGCCGTTATAAAGAATGATGGTCAGCAGACCGGTGTTGCGATTGAGATAGATTTTTCCCTGATTGGCGCTGATGAATTTGGTCGCGTTTGGGTTGGTGTAATCGTCGATATAGACCGAATCCACGTACGCGGTATCCGGTTTTTCGATTATTTTTTTAACCAGCATGGTGTAACCGGGCAGGTCACGATAGATGACGCCGGGCTCCAGAGCGAGGGTTGGTCGCTTGCGTCCTATATCCGATGCCAGCAACCGCGCCCGATGATTAAAATCCGGCAGGACATGGTTATTAAACCAGATGAGGAACAGGGCTATTAGTATGCTCAAGATAAATACCGGCATAATGATGCGAGTAATGGCAATGCCGCTGGCTTTCATGGCGATTACTTCATTGTCGCCGGAAAATCTTCCAAACGCCATGAGGGCGGCAACCAAAACTGCCATCGGCACCGCCAGCGCCACGATCCAGGCCATGTTGAGGGAAAAATATTCGATCACCACACCCAGAGGCAATCCGCGGCTGAGAATTCGCGGTAACTCACGAAAAACAAGATTTAACAGGAAAACCAGGGTAATGACACACAACGAAAAAATAAACGGTCCGATGTGTTCCTTGATGATATAGCGCCAGAGAATGAACATAAATGTCTGCTGTGAGATATATTAATATTTTCAATGGTATAATATTTGCTATAAAATAGAATCTGTGGTGCACAAATGCAACTAATTTTTTCCTGAACCGTAAAATAATTATAGCAACACACGAAAAATAGGGAACTTTTACACCTTTCACCGGTATTTTTATATTGAAATTCTATATTGAATTGATTACATTAATTATTAAAATCACCGCAGGCAAATGCTTCTTTTACTGCAAATTAGGACATAAAACCTGGGAGTAGCCTATAGCTTTTTTGCTACAAAGACGTAACAACTGAAAATACAACGCGAATCGTTTATTTATTCTAACGGACCTTATGGCCATGATGGGCAAATCTGGGTCGACAATCACCCTGCCGCCTGCGGTGGTGCTTTCGATGATCCTCTTTCTTTGTCTGGTGGGACAAGTATGGGCGGATGACCCGCCTGATCTCAAACCCTATATAGGATTACGTCCGGATTTTGTCCAGGACCCGCGAGTACCCATTTTTGAACGGGATACTTTTAAAGGAATGAATATGGCGGGCGCCACTTCCCCTGTATTGAAACGAATGCTCCCGGGTCTGAAGCGTGAAGTTAAGGTGGACACCACGGGGGAAAATATTAATTTTATTGAAAAAATCGATCAATTCAATTTTCGCCTTCCCGCCTATTTACCCTTGCCTGAATATGCTGAAATGCGCCTGCAGTCAAATTTGCACACCATGTGGCACCGCACAGCGGTTAGTAAATTGGGTGAAAGATCAGGATATAGAGCAGGTGGCGGCGGGCTCCGTATCGATATCCCTGTTGAAATCAAAAGCAAAACATTCCAGAAAATATTCGGCAGTGGTACGGTTGGCCTGGATGTTACCGGCGACATAAGCATCCGCGGCGGACTGCGTAACGAAAAACGCAGCGAAATAAAAACCGCACTCACCCAGGGCAATGATACCAGCTTTAAGATGGAACAAACGCAACGGTTCCGCGTTCAGGGCCATATTGGTGATAAGGTGACCATCGGCGTCGACCAGGATTCTGAGCGAACGTTTGATTTTGAAAATAGCATCAAATTGAAATATCAGGGGTTTGAGGATGAGATCATTCAATCAATTGAAGCCGGAAATATTGCATTGTCCCTGCCCGGTACGCGCTATGTAACCTTTGGCGGACAGAGTACCGGACTATTTGGCATAAAAACGGCCATGACCCT
>JAFGSU010000038.1 GCA_016934435.1 Candidatus Zhuqueibacterota bacterium
CGATATCTACGGCACGGACATCACATTTGGATATGATACCGCCGTCGCCATCGGCGCAGAAGCCATTGACCGGATTCATACGACGGCGCAATCGCATCACCGCGTCATGCTGGTGGAGATCATGGGCCGTTATGCCGGCTGGTTGGCGCTGGGCGCCGGACTGGCCAGCGGGGCGGACATCATCATCATCCCGGAAATCGAATATGAGCTGGATGTCGTATGTGAGCGCGTGATCGAACGCAGCCAGCGCGGCCGGCGTTTCAGTATTGTCGCTGTGGCGGAAGGTTCCAAGCCCAGAGGAGGGGACGTGGTCGTGAGCCGCATGGTGGTGGACAGTGCAGAACCCGTCCGTCTGGGAGGCGTGGCCATCAAGCTGGGTAACGATATCGAAGATCAAACCGGCCTGGAAACGCGGGCTACCGTGCTGGGACATTTGCAGCGCGGTGGTTCACCCACGGCTTTCGACCGTATTCTGGCTACTCGTTTCGGCGTCGGCGCCGTAGATTTGATCATGGATGGAAAGTTCAACCAGATGGTGGCTTTACGCGGCAATGATCTGGTATCCATCGCTATAAAGGAAGTGGGCGGGAAAACGCGCAAAGTGCCGGTGGATTCGCCCCTGCTACGCGCTGCCGAAGCGGTCGGCACCAGTCTGGGCGTATAAAGTGGTTCGATTTTTTTCCATGATCGTGGCATAAAGTTTGCGAAAGCAGGTGGGTGAGGAGAAATTTTGTGATTTTTATCACCTCATGTAGTGGCATGAAATTTTTACTCGATATTATTTGTTGTTAATTTATGAGTTAGTGGTAGTCACTTTTGCTACCATCCTTTCCAGTCAGGCAGCTTGGTGATTGGGCAACGAGGGAAAAGTGGCTTCTGGAAAGACATTGTATCAAGCTGAGGCATAGTTGGTTGTATGGCAAAAGAAAAACAGACGCGACTCTGGTCCATAGAACATGATAAACAACGTATCGGCCCAATGAGTTCGTACGCTCTGGCTCTGTGGGGATTACAGGGCTTGTTATATCCCAACGATATTATCACTGCCGGCGGCGAGCGGAAAGTGTTTGCCGGATATATGGAGGGCATGCAACCGTTTATCCGCAATAACGGTCATCTGCGCCGTGCCAGGTTATGGGCGATTGCCGGCGGTAAGGGGGGAGTCGGCAAATCCATTATTACGGCAATGGCGGCGCTGGCGCTGGCCAATGCCCAGAAGCGCGTCGTGGTGGTGGATGCCGATTTTAACGGCGCCAATCTCAAAGAGCTTTTTTCCTTGCGATATCCATCACCCAATATTTGGCGGCTGCTCGAGCGCAATCAGGGGCTTTCAGCCGCAGCCATACCCACCTCTTTTGCCAATATTCGCATGATCACAGCGCCAGATAACGGATATCAATCAGATACATCAAATATTCTGCGACGTATCGGATTTATTCGTGCGCTGCGCAATTTAGATGCCGACTATGTCATCCTTGATCTTGGGCCACGAACCGGTGATAACGAATTGGATTATTTTCTTACGGCCGACTTGAATCTAATCGTCTCTACACCAGAACTGACTTCCCTGGAGAATCTATCCAAATTTATCAAACTCGTGGTAAAACGCAAGATCGATGTGGCGCTAAAAAGTCTGTCGCAAAATGATAAAGCAGAATTTATTCTGAAAGAAGATAAAACGCCTCTGGTGTACCAGGCATCGCAACAGATGTACAGCATGAATCTACCGGCGCAGGAAATATTGCGTCGAATAGCTGGCAGTTTTAATCTCCATGTTGTTTTTAATCAGGTGCGAGATAGAAATTATGCCGGTGATTTCCGCTTGCTGAATAAATACCTGCAACATGAATTAGGATTTACTTTGAATTTTGCCGGTGGCGTGCGATTCGAGTCCGTCGTGCAACAGGCGGTACAATATGGTGATCTTCGACGATTGGTCCGTTATACCAATTCCGCTTTCCGTGATATGTATGATATTACCAAAACCCTCATGGCCATCAAGGGACCGTTCGCGGATATGTCACTATTTGACGTCGGTAACATTCTGCAAACAGAGAATAAGATTATTTGCGGCATCTGGTGTAATGCCTGGGACGACTGCAATTACCAGGCGCCGGGGAAAATTTGTCCGTTGCGTAACTTTAATTAATGCTCTCCGCATGACAGCGCAGGCGAGGTAAGTTTCGACTGCAAAACATACCGCTCTCTCTGTCGATTTCTCTACAATCCGCGATAGAGCCCCCTATCTCAACAGCATCATTTTCAGTTTACCCCTATATTCTCCGGCCTGCAAATGTGCAATATAGAGTCCGGTTGCGGCCGGCTGGCCGGCATGGTTATACCCATCCCAGCAAAGGTGATGCTGACCCGGCGATTGTGTTTGATCGATCAGGACTCTGACTGTCCGGCCGAACAGATTATAAATCACCAGTCGCACCCGCGTCGGCGCCGGCAGATCATATACGATTCGGGTAACAGCGTTGAACGGATTGGGATAATTGCCGTACAGGCAGAAGCGCTCCGCCGATTGAGGGACAGGATTCTGTGCCACCGATACCGCCAGAGGCGGCAGTTCAACACGATCTTCTTGGGTGGAAATACTATAGATGGCCACCCCGTACGCCGGCAGACTAAGATGCAAAGTGTCCAGCTGCGCGCCACTCAAAAGCTCTGAGGTATTTGTATACAGATTGTTGAGATAATAGAGCTCCTGCGATTGAAACCCCTGTGAAAATTCAGTCCATTGCGAAAGATGAAGCGGCAAAGCGACCTCCATCGGCGTGCCGGAAAAATTCATCACCGCCAGGCCGTTCTGGTCTTCGTACGGCCGTGCCAGGGCGTAAATATAGAATGAAGGAGCCGGCAGGCGCGGCTGCATGGATGCGTCGCTGCTGTTGATCTGGCCGTCGTTGTTGCTGTCCTCCAACTGCCGCCGGAACGCCGGGAATTGGGTGCGAATCTGCGCCAATTTTTGATAATGCGGCAGTAAAATGCGTCCCGGTGGATTATTCCAGTTAACCGTTGCGCGCGTCCGGTCATCCTTGCTGCCGTACATCTGAAATCCCATGCCCACTTCGCCGCCCTGATATAACAGCGGCATACCGGTGGCCATAAAAATCGCGGTTGAAACCGGAATGGTTTTTTCGATGCTGTTGTAGCGATAAGCGACGCGCTCTTCATCCTGATTGTCCAGAAACCGTAAAAAATAGGAATTGGGCCCGGGTCGATACCCGCCATTATACAGTTTATTGTCGATCTCGATGACGGAAGGGTAACTCAGGATGGCGTTTTTCAAGTTCCAGTCGTATCCCATGTCTATACCGCCGTTCTGTTCTGCATAATGCACTTCGCTTCCCGATCCTGTGCCGTTGGTCTCGCCGAGCAGCAGGATATCCGCCTTGGTGTTTCGCAGGTATAGTCGCAGGGGCTGGTCGAAATCGGCGACGCCGTAGCGTCGATGCGGTCCCCAGTAGACGTCAAAGCGGAAACCGTCGATATCAAATTCGCGCAACCAGTAACGATAGACCTCGATCATATATTGCCGCGCTTCATCATCCGCCCAGTTCCAGTTCAACAGGGCGCTGGAAAAGCCGCTGTAATAAACAATGCCGTCCGCGGAAATGGATTGCCCCAGGCCGTTGGTATCGTGGGAGATGATTTCATGTTGATAAAAATCGTAATAGCGGCTGTATTTTTGATTCGAGCGCACATTGAGGGCGATGGGGTGCGAACGACTGCTGTGGTTGGGCGTCACGTCCAGAATCACACGGAGGCCCAGGGCGTGTGCCTGCTCGACAAACTGTTTGAAATCGGCGTTTGTCCCATAGACCGGATCGACGTTGTAAAAATCGATGATGTTATACCCGATGTTGACGCCCTGGTCGATATCGCCTTCAACATCCATGACCGGCAGCACCCAGATGATGTTGAATCCCATATTTTTGATGTGCTGCAGATTGGGAATGGCTGCCGCGATGGTACCCTGAGAGGTGAATCCCTTGAAGAAGAGACAATACATCCGTCCGTCGCGCACCCATTGCGGCGCCGTCTGACGGTTCGGGATCAGCAGCGAACCATCGGGCATGATGGTGAAAAAATTGACCGCGGAATTGGTGAAACCGTCGGCATCCGTCACCATGAGTTTGAGGCTATAATCCCCGGGCACGGACGGCGTACTGATCTCCAGAGTCATTTCCGTCTTGCCCTCCACTTCCGGCAGCGGCGCCGGACTGGTCGTTTGAACGCTCCAGAGAAAAGTCATGCTCTTGCGCTGCGGATCGATGGCTTTGCCGGTGATCAGGATTTTTTCGCCGTTTTTAGAAAACGTTATTTGCGGTTGCGGATGTTGCGGCACCGGGTAGCGAAGCCTCAGTGTGTCGCTGTCAACAGTACGCCCGGCCGTATCTTCAAAGGAAACCTGGAAGTGGTTGTCGCCGCGACTGAGGTTGACCACGCGATTGTATTCCGCCGTCCCCGTGGGTGGCAGGTAAACGGGCGCCTTGCCGGCCTGGTTCAAGATGATCCTGTGCACAGCGTTGATGTCACGATTGATGCGCCAGTGAATGGTCTTTTTTGCGCCCCAGACGCTGTCGCACGACGGCGTCATGAAAGCGATATCGTCGGCTACGACGGTGAACCGGGTAGAGTCGGAAACGGTTTCGCCGTTGCGCGTTTTCAGGCGAATACTGACCGTGTGCGAACCGTCGCTGAGCCCGGGGAGCCTGCAGAATAACAGGGATAAATCCGGCAAAATATGATTCTCGAAAGTACCAACCGGGCTGCCGTCAACCGTGATGGTGCTTTGGGAGCTCAGCAGGGAATCGTCCTGGCTGACAGAAACGCCCGCCATCAACAGGGGAGAGGCTTCGGTTACAAACGAACCGCTTTTTGGCGATAGCTGAAAAATCATGGCATTTTTCACCTGCAGGATGGAATTGTTATTATCCGATGTATTGATGAGCGGATTGAGTGGATCGGTGATCCAGGCCCACTGAGAGCCGCTCTCGTCATAGTGTTCATGGAATTTATAGTTGTGTGTTTCGCCGGCGGTCAGGAGATAACTCTTTATATAGCACCCCAACGAATCGACATAGATCATCAGCGAGGGCGCCGTGACCGAGATACGGCCGTTGGTGTTGGGCCCCCAGCCGTTAAAGGTGCCAGGGACAAAAGCCCGCACCACGTTATGGCTGGTCGGGTAGTGCCGGAAGGTTATCAGCACCTTGCCTTGAGAAAAAAGATGGGCTGGCAGCAACGCGAAAAGCAGGAGGATAATCATTCGTTTCATGGGATCGTCCTTGTATTTAATAACTGTCGGGATCGATGTATTCATTTAAAGATAAAATTTTGACGAGTTTCATTCTGACCAGACGGATTCATTATCTATTGGACACTTTCATGAGGCTGATGCATCCCTCAGTTCAGGCTATCAATTTCTCCTTGTATCTTTGTGACTTTTTTCTTTTATGGAAAGTCCTTCCGCACTCGGGCATAAATCTCTGATGGGGCATTCCGCACACCGGGGTTTTCTGGCGGTGCAGAGAGTGCGGCCGAGTTTCAGCAGGTTCATGTGCAGCGAATAGGACTTGCCGGCGGGCACCAGTGGTTGCATCTGCCGGTGGGTTTTCTCCGCCGAAGTTTTTTCACCGACAAAGTGCAGGCGTTTGCAGATGCGATGTACATGCGTATCCACCGGAAAAACGTCGGCGCCGCAGCAGAACATCAGCACCACGCTGATGGTCTTGATGCCCACGCCTTTAAGCTGCATGAAGGTGTTTTTAATTTCCTCCGGCGCTTCATCGCATAGGAAGCTCAGATCAAAGGTGCCGTAGGTGGTGTGAACCCACTGCAGGATATCGCGAATGCGGCTGCTTTTTTGATTTGCCAGCCCTGCCGGTCGGATGGCGTCGGCGATGTCCGCGACCTCGGCGGTCATAACCTGCCGCCAGTGCGGGTATCGTTGCCGCAAACGGGCGAACGCCTGGTCGCGATTTCGATCGTTGGTGCTTTGCGACAGCACGGTGAGAACGAGATTGTCCAGCGGATTTTCGCGCCCCTGCCATACGGGTCGCCCGAAACGGTTCTCCAGCTGCTCGGTGATCAATGTTAGGCGTCCGGACGGTTGCAGTGCGAGAATGCTTTCCGTGCGCGCTTGTATAAAATCATCGGTTAATGCGGCGCGGGCGGACTCGGATAAGGTGCAGGATAAGGCGCGCTGAACCGCACGACGGGAGATGGCCCGTGCCAGACAGCCGGCGTTTCGGCAAACATAACAGCCCCGTCCGACTCCCTTCGCTCTGGGGTCGAAAGCTATTTCACCCAAAGTTTTTACAAGTCGAAGCAAAAAAGGTTTGCTGCGTTTCCCGCCGCACCCTGCACAGGTGCGGATGGGAAGATGGGATGTTTTATCCGTTCGCTCCAATTCAAGATGTCTCCCGCTCATAAGGCTTTAAAGTACTCCATACAAACGATTTTTCCAAGTAAAAAATCAATGGCTCCGGCTGATAAAAATACGCATATATGTGACATCTCTGCCTCAAGCATGTAAAAAAATTATTATTTAGTAAATTTATTTAAAAAAGTGTTGACATAGATGGACACTTTTTGTATATTATTAGTGTACATATGTAATCATGTAAAATGACCAATAGAAAGGCCGTATCGACAGCATTGTTACGAACCATTACCTTTTAGATTTGCGTGCTTTGCTGAAGGCATCCGAGGTGGTGGAGGTGTGTGAAAAAGCGTGGTTCATGCTGGATCGACGGGGTGGAGGAAGGACGATTCCAGCTATCACGGTGAACCTCGAGGGATGAGTTAAGAAGGGTGGTCGGATTTGATGAATGCCAAGGCTAACGAGTCTTCATTTATTGAGACGCTCAGCACGCAGGTGTTGACGCAGCTCGCTATTGGTGTGATTCTGACGAATGAAGAGGGTCGGATTGTATGGTGCAATGAGCGGCAGCAATGGATTTCCGGAGTAGCGGCCGCTGTATTGACGGATCAATCTTTTTTCGATCAGCCATCATTCACACAACTGGGTCTTGCCCGGGTTGTGGCGCGGGTTCTCAAAAGCGGAGAACCGCACTATCATTTTGTTACGCATGAGGGCATTTTTTGCCGCACTGAGGTTTTGCCGCTGCGGATAAACGAGCGGCTGAGCGGTGCGGCTGTTTTGTTTTATGACCGAGAAGGGGAGGGCGTTCAAAAACTCGAACGGCTGAAGGCACAGGGGCTTTTACGCGATGATTCCGATGCTTCGCTCCATCCCGCCCAATATTATAAATTCGAAATGGCGGAACAGCGCGCGCTTCTCTGTTTGCTCACCCAGGCTCTGGATACCCTGCCGTTTCCGGTCGTCATTTTCGATCCTTCGCTGCACGTATTATACATCAACACCCCGTTCAAAAACAGCTGTGTTTCCGATAAAAAAGTGCTGGGAAAGCCGGTGGTCGACCTGATCCCCGCTCCTGATCGTGAATTGTTCCGCAACAAGGCCAAAACCTATTTCAATAACCCGGCTAAAAAGATGAAAGAAACGCAGGGGGCGGACAATCTGGTTTTGCCGCAGGCAGTTTATTTTTTCAGCAAACTGGATGAACGTACCGGGATGGATGCGGTTGTAGCGGTTAAGGTGCCTGCCGGTCATATGGATTCGCACGACGAGCGGGATGCGTTCACCGATAAATTTGAAACGCTGTGCCGGTTCACCGGCCGGCTGGTTCATGATATTCGCAATCCGCTCACCGCTCTTATCTGTCAGCTGGATTTTCTCCGCAACGAAGATTTGTACGAAGAGGGCGGCAGTCACAAGTTTCAGAAAGGCATTGACCTGATCCAGCAGCAGGTGGACGACATTTACGGCGTCCTGGCCAATGTTGAAAGTTTCGGCGAAGGAGAGGGCGATGAACCGACCGAATCGCCTCTCACGGATTTACTCCTCAATGCGCGGGTGGTGGCGGAACTGAAACGGCCGCACAAAAGTGTCCATATCCAGGCCGATATGGATGAGGGTCTGCCCTCGCTCACCTGTGAAGCGCTGCGCCTGCAAAAAGCCATCGTGGAAGTTTTGCTGAATGCGCTGGAAGCCGCCGGTGAAAGAGGACGGGTGCGGATGTCCGCTCGATACCTGCAGCCCGAGGACGCGTTCGAAATACGCATCCTCGATAACGGCCCCGGGATTCCCGATAATCTGATCGATAGAATTTTTGATCCTTTCTTTTCAACCAAGAAACGGCATGGCGCGGGATTGGGACTCACAGTAGCCTACGCAGCCATCCGGCAACACAGCGGCACCATCTCAGTGCAGACAGCGCCCGGACAGGGAACGGAAGTCGTGATACGATTGCCGCGACAAAATCTCACAAAAAAATAACTGTTACCCAATGGCAGCAATAAAAAAATACCGGGCGGATTCTCGAGTGGCTGAGAATTTCAGCGCCATTCTTACCGATACCGAAAAACGCGTTGAAGAAGTACTGGGCGGATTGTTAGTGGCGCTGCGACAAAAGCCGGTGCGCAAAGGCATGCGGCTGGCACGAGTACTGGAACAGCTGGGGTGCGCCAATGCCGATGCCCTGTTGCGCGCAGCCATCTCGACCGGTACAACTGCCACCATGGAACTGCTCTTCGAGCAACAAGCGCGCTGGCTGCTGCTGACGGTCGAACCTCGCGCGAAGGAAGGCTCTATCCTCGGCGCCAGAGTGACGCTGCAAGAGATAACGGCGCAAAAGAAAAACGAGGCGTTCAAGAACCTGTCCACGCAAATGACCAGTCTGTCCCTGCTCGCCAGACATATCAGCCACAGGCTCAACAACCCCCTGGCCGCCATATTGAACCGGATCGGATGTTTGCTTTTAGAGGATATAAAAGCCAGTGATTGGCAGCGATTGCGTCGAGAGCTAACCGGCATTCAAGACCAGGTATATGCGCTGTCGCTCATCACCAATGCCCTGGACGTCTTTGCCCGTGATGTGAGATCAGCCGGAAAATTGGTGCAGGTAAATCGTGTGCTGGAAAAAGCTATCGACCTGGCACGATTACTCAATGTGGACAACCAGGTCAAATATCGGTTGAACTTGCAACCCGATTTGCCGCCTGTGTTCGGCAATGACATTCTGCTGGAACAATGCTTTTTGCATATCCTTCGCAATGCGCAGGAAGCCATTTCGGACGGCGGCACCATTCATGTACACTCGCAAATAAAGCCGAAAAATGATGCTTTCATCCAGGTCGTTATCAGAGATACCGGCAGTGGTATTCCGGCGCAATATCTGCAGCAGGTTTTTGAACCTTTTTTTACGCTAAAAGGCGAAGACCACTTGGGACTGGGTCTCTGTATCGGCTACAGCATCATTGATTCGCTGAAAGGTTATATCGAACTGGTCAGTGACGGCAAAGCCGGCACCACCGTGACCATCTCTTTACCCATAGTGAACAGTATCATTAATCGAGGCTGAAAGGTATGAATCAACCTAAAGGGAGCGATAATACGATTTTAATCATTGACGATGATCGCCATGTACTGGAATCATTGGTCAAATTACTCAAGAACAGCCGCTACCGCTGTATTACCGCCATGAATGCGGCCGACGGTATCCGGCTCTTTGCAAAGGATAAGCCGCTGGTGATCCTGACCGATATGCGCATGGAGGAAGAAACCTCCGGCCTTACGGTACTGGAGGAAGCCAAACGCATCGACCTGGATGCGGTTGTGATTCTCTACACGGCTTTCGGCAGCGTACCCAATGCGGTGGAAGCGTTTAAAAAGGGAGCATTCGATTATATCGAAAAAGTGCGTACGCATGTTGACATATTGCAGCCCATCGATCGCGCCATCAAATTTGCCAAGATACAACGGGAGAATGCCTATCTGCGCAACCAGCTGGATCTCACGGATGACTCGATGTTCTACGGCGCTGTGGGCGTGAGCCCGATTATGCACGCCCTGTTCGAAAAAGCCAAACGCGTGTCCCTCACCAATGCCACGGTGCTGATTACCGGCGAAACCGGTGTGGGCAAGGAGGTGCTGGCGCGGGGTATTCACTTCCACAGTCAGCGTCGCGACGACTCGTTCGTGCCGGTGGCGGTGAGCGCCCTGCCCGAAACACTGCTCGAAGCCGAACTCTTCGGCCACGTCAAGGGCGCTTTCACCGGCGCCACTATGGAAAAGCCGGGCCTGTTCGAGACCGCGGATAAAGGCTCACTGTTTTTAGATGAAATCGGCGAGGTCAGCGCCGACCTGCAGCACAAGCTGTTGCGGGTCTTGGAAGACCGCAAAGTGAGACGCATCGGCAGCCTCAAGGAACGCGAAATCGATGTCCGTTTTCTCAGCGCCACCAATTGCAATGTGGATCAACTGTTAGCAGAGAAAAAAATGCGCGAAGACCTGTATTACCGTTTGCGCGTCATTCAATTGCATATTCCACCTCTGCGCGATCGGCGCGAGGACATCCCGGTGCTCGTGCACCATTTTCTCAAAAAGTTCAGGCACTATGGCCCCGTCGAGGTGGAAGGCATATCCAGCGAAGCCCTGCTCCTCTTGCAACAATTCGACTGGCCCGGCAATGTGCGCGAACTGCAACACGCCATCGAATACATGATCACCATGGCACAAAAACCGGAATTGACCGCCGATACTCTTCCCGAAGATATCCGCCCGCGTTCCCATCATGTCTTCGTCAGCACCCCGGAAGAGCTGGATTTCAAAGAATCCAAAGCCAAAATTGTCGAGGAATTCGAAAGACATTACATCGAAGGATTGCTGCAAAAATTCAACGGCAACATCACCAAAGTGGCTGAAGCGGCTGGCCTCAATCGCAAAACCATCTACCGCCTCATGGAAGCGCGCGGTATCCCACTGGATCGGTCGCATGGCGATGAAGATTCCGACAACGGCAAATAAAATATTTGGAAAAAGATCTCTCCATTACCAAGCCCTGCCTTTTGGCAGGGCTTTTTATTGTAACAATCCCTTTGCAATCTGATATTTGAACATGACCAAGAAATTATACAAGCATAAATATAATATATTAAATATATTAGGATATATTTTTATCTCTCCGATCCGGCCTACGGTAACATTTCCTTTCCTCATACACCCCCGACGGCACCCCGGATGAAAAATAAGACTTGATACAACTACAATAAAAATAAAACATTAAATTGTATCACTTTTACTGCTTTTTTATGGCATAATAATTGTTATTACAAAATTGAAAGTGAACCGGTCTGTGGTTGTGGAATCATTCTGCACCACAACTCCGATCCCGGATACTCCCGGCTGCGGTTTTCTTTTCGCGGTTATCGGAATGGGGTGGGAGACGGTGTCTAACTGGAAAGTCGTATTTGATGAGGGAAAAGAGGAAAGGTGTAAATTGTGACGATGAAGATGGGAATGAATGAAAAAAACAACAGGGCGATTGTAGTGGCGACGAGTGATCGCGGTATGGAAGATTCGTTGCGGATGAAATTCAAGGAAAAAAATCTTCAGGTATATTTTGTCAGACGGAACAACGAAGCCATATTGGAAGTATTGGACCGGGACGTTGACCTGTTGATTGTGGACATCGATATGACCGGTGGCGTTGGCATCGATATTTTACCGGTCATTCGTCGATTGTGCCCGCGTTTGCCGGTTATTCTGATTTCCGAGGATTTCACCTACCGGATCAGAAAAACGGCCGCCGAGCAGGGTGTCACCTACCAGAGCGTTAAACCACGTTCGGCGCTGGAAACCAATGACGTCGTATCCATCACTGAAAAAATTGTGGCACGGAAAGAGTTAATGCAGGTTAACTGAAAAGAGGTGAGCCACAGGGTATTTCTGGGTTGATCTCGGATGAGAGCCGTGCAAACCCGATAGCAATCCCATTGCAATTGGAAGGGGCTAACTGTATCCTCCTGGATGTTGGTTGCCCGGTGATCCTGTTCCCCTGGAGGAGTCTGGAAAGAGATCAACCCAGTATTTATTTCAGGCGGCTGTCCCGCTCCCCCATTGTCTTCGATCCTTGCTCCTGCTCAAAATCCTCCATTCTATTGATGTTGATTTCAGCATATCAGCTGTATGGTTTGATCCGGCCTCATCAGGTGCATTGGCCGTCAATGGAATCACGCCTGCCTCAAATGCTAGCGCCTCAATAATCGCAATCCATTCAATTAAAAGAAATGCAAGAATGCTCCGTTGTATTTCTTCTTTCCACATAGTCTGACTTTCTCGGAAATAAAGCCTGGTATCCGTCCGTCATACACCCCGTTAACGATAGGTAATTAATAAACCTAAAACTGTGAGGCGTCGTGTCAACATGCCCCTCCCCTTTTTGTCCCATCGAGCGCATGTATTGATGAATAAAATATTTACTAAAAAATAATTTTTTTATCGGGACTTATTTCAGTAAACAACTGAAAATTAATAAAATAGGGAACGGTCATTTAGTAAATATTTTATTTATTAAGTGGAACAATCAAGGCTGGGTTTTTCTGGCATAACTTGTGCTTAAAGGGGAGATGATGGGAGGAACAGCAGCTCATAATATTCATGCGGCAGCTGGATAGCAGACAAGAACCGGAATTCAATAGAAGGAGAGCGATTACTGATGAAGATCAAAACACATGATTACCATCAGAGCGGCAGAGCGCACAATCGAACAGAGAAGGTGCGGCGATTTTTTCTATCTGTCGCCCTGTTGCTTGTTGTTTTTCTGACCGAGGCGCCGGCCGGCAGTCTACTGATCACGTGGGCAGCCAACACCGAAGCGGATTTGGCGGGTTATCGCATCTATTACGGCATAGAGTCGTCCAACTATACCGATATGAAGGATGTCGGTAACGTCACCTCTTATGTACTGGATGGGCTCGAGGTCGGGCAGACTTATTATATCGTGGTGACAGCGTATGACTTTAACAATAACGAGAGCGCCCCCTCTCTGCAGGTATCTGCCATGGTCGCACAGGCCGATATCTATGTGGAGGCAGTGGAAACCGGCATTCATTTGCGCTGGACCTCATTACCGGGCGCCGATCGATATGAAGTGTACAGCGATGCCGATCCCTACTTTCTACCGTCCACGCCAATCGCCAGTCTGACCACCAATGAATATACCGATCCCTTTGATCGTCAGGCGCCGTATCTGGCCCGCTATTACACGGTGAAAGCCTACAATGAAGCTCAGACGATCTATACCTTTGACCGGGTCGGTGCTTTTAATTTAACCCTGAGCTATCCGAAGAATCTCGTTTCTTTGCCTCTGATTCCAAGCGATTTATCCCTGAACAGGATTCTGGGGGCGCAATTGAGCGGTGCAACCAATTCAGTTATGGCCGACAAGATACTCTACTGGAACGGTAACGACTTTGAAATCGCATGGTTGGTGGAAGGCAGCGGCAGTATCATGGATGGCAAGTGGGTGACGCAAGCGGGGGACCAGATATCCGCACTGCAACTGGATCCCGATCGTTCTTTCTGGATATGGTTGTACACCTATCCATCGGACTCTATAATCACGGTCGCCGGTAAAGTCTCCGATACGGCAGATCGACTTGTTACGCTGCAGCAGGGTATGAATTTCATCGGTACCTGTTACCCGGTGGCG